>JAQBWE010000009.1 GCA_027625315.1 Planctomycetota bacterium | reverse complement strand
GCCTGCTCGTACACGGCAAGGATCCAGCCGCCGTGGGCGGCGCCGTCGGACGCGGCCAGCAGGCCCTCGCGGCGGCGGGCGTCGATCGCCTCGCGCTTGAGGCGGAGTGCCGCTACGCATTTTGTCGGGACGCCGCCGCACGGGCGCGCCGCGGCGCGGGTACGCAGGGGCCGTCGCGCTCGGAGCGCGCCGACCGGCTCATCGTGCATCGCGTGCTGGGGCCGGCGCTCTTCCTGGCCGTCATGGGCGTGCTGTTCATGGCGGTGTTCGCCTGGGCCGAGCCGTTCATGGGCTGGATCGAAGAAGGCACGGGCTTCGTGCAGAGCTGGGTTGGAGGCCTGCTCGGCGAGGGCGTGCTGCGTGATCTTGTCGTTGACGGCATCATCGCCGGCGTCGGCAACGTTATCATCTTCCTGCCCCAGATCTGCATTCTCTTCCTGTTGCTCGCCGTGCTCGAAGACCTGGGCTACATGGCCCGGGCGGCGTTTCTGCTCGATCGCCTGATGCGCGCCGTGGGGCTGAGCGGCAAGGCGTTCGTGCCGCTCATGTCGTCGTTTGCCTGCGCGATTCCCGGCATCATGAGTGCGCGCACGATCGAGAGCCGGCGGGATCGCTTTGTCACGATTCTCGTGGCCCCGCTCATGTCGTGTAGCGCGCGACTCCCGGTCTACGCGCTGCTGATCGCCGCGTTCATTCCTGCCGGCTACCAGAGCCTGACGATGTGGAGCATGTACGTGCTCTCCGTGACGGCAGCGCTGGGCGTCGCGTGGCTCCTACGCCGCACGCTCTTCAAGGGTGAGTCCTCGAGCTTCTTGCTCGAGCTGCCGCCGTACCGGATGCCGTCGATCAAGGGCATCCTGCGCACGGTGGGGGGCAAGGCGCGCGTGTTCGTGCGTGAGGCGGGGACGGTGATCTTGGCGATCTCGATCGTGCTCTGGTTCCTGGCCTACTACCCGCGCAGCGACGAGGTTGCGACCGAAGCGGCCCAGCGCGTCGAGGCGGGCGAAGACGCCGAGCTTGTGGCGCAGTGGGAGGCGGGTGCCCAGCTCGAGCAGAGCTACGCGGGCCGGCTGGGCCACGCGATCGAGCCGGCGATCGAGCCCCTGGGCTACGACTGGAAGACGGGTGTTGGGCTCATCGCGTCCTTCGCCGCCCGCGAGGTGATGGTCTCCACGCTCGGCATCGTCTACAGCGTCGGCGAGGCCGACGAGGAGTCCGAGCCGTTGCGCGAGAAGTTGCGGGCGGACAAGCGCGCCGATGGCTCGCCGGTTCACACGCCGCTCACCTCGATCTCGCTGATGGTGTTCTTCGTTCTGGCGTGCCAGTGCATGTCCACGCTGGCGGTCGTGAAGCGCGAGACCAACTCCTGGCGCTGGCCCCTGTTCATGTTCGTGTACATGACGGTGCTCGCGTACGTGGCGAGTCTGATCGTCTACCAGGGCGGCAGCGCGTTGGGATATGGCCCATGAGCACGCAGGACTGGGTCGTCCTCGGGATCGGTGTGGCGGCGGCCGCGTACCTACTCGTCCGATTCGTCGTGCGTCGTCGCGCTGTGACCTGCTGTGGCCAGCGTGCGTGCCCTGCGAGCAGCCCGCCCGAGCCGCCCGCCGTAAAGCGGCCCTCGTAACCCACCGTTTACGCCGGGACCTACGGCTCCCGCTCAGCGCAGGGGCCCCGCGGCCTCCTAGGCCCAAGAATCTGGGGGCTGGGGCGGCCCGGCGCGCGTGGCGCGGTGCGGCATCCCGCTTGCGTTGCTCAAGGCGTGCGAGCGTCGAAGCCCGTACACAACCCCAGAATCATCAGTCAGATAAGCCAACCCGCCCCGGCGGCGCCAACCGTTATCAAACGGTTCGGTGTCCGCCGGGGCGTCTTTGTTGTGCAATGGACCTCCTGGGAGGATCGTGCCCCCGGAGGATTCCCATGTCCCGACCCCACAAGGCCTCTCACTTCACCTGCCTGGCGGCCGGATCCACATCGACACGCGCGACATCACGACGCTTGACCCCATCACCGGTGAGCCGGCCGTGCTCGCGACGAGTGGGTATGTGCACCCCTACCTCGAGCGCAGCGTGCTCGGCGGGAGCGTTGAGGCCGACATGGTCGGCGGCCTCGCGCCGCGTTCCGGGGAGGTGCGTGTCGGCATCACCCCCGGGTCGAATGCGGTTCAGCTCATCAACCACAGCGTCCTCGAGGCCGGCGGCGGGTCGTTGCCGCTCGCCGTCACGTTTGACGTGGATGTGGTTGGCTCGGACGGCAGCACCGTCAGCAGCTCTGTCGTGGGCCCCATCGCGGGCAACGCGACCGCCTTCCTGCCCTTCACACCGCCGTTCGGTCAGGTCGGGTTCGTGCGCGTGCGGCCGATGACCGCCGCCGGCGCGGGTGAGCTCTATCGATTCGGCCTCACGGCGCAGGAGAACGGCTTCCAGAATCACGTCGAGGGCCGCTATCGCGACCTCGACGACTCCAACCTGCCGGGCCTTGTGGATCTCGGCTTCGACGTCGAGTTTGGTACGGGCGCCGGCGGCGAGGTCAACGACTTCGGGTTGTTGCTGTCCAACAGCTCGGCCAGCTCGCAGAGCGTCACCATGACCGCGATCTACCGGCGCGGCGGCGTGCCGATGCTGGTTGCGCCGCGCGTGTTCTCGCTGCGCTCCGGCCGCACCGTGTTCCTCGGCACCTCAGACGCCAGGAGCTTCGGGCTCGAGGGGGCCGAGCAGAGCTGGTTCCGCGACCTGTTCGGCGACGTCTTCGCGTTCGGTGGCTTTGAGGCCGTGACGGTCCAGGTCCAGGCGCCGCGCGATGTGGACGTCTCGGGCCGCCAGATGGATGCCGGGTTCGGCTCCTACTATCGCGTCCTGCCCCCCTATCCGCGCACGAACCGCGCCTGCATCTTTGGGATCCCCGTTGCGACCTCCACGCTGTCGGGCACGCGCAGCTGGGTCGTCATCACGAACACGACGAACGGTGACTTGCGTGTGCCGGTCCGGGCCTTCACCCCCGGCATGGGCACGGAGTACATCCTGAACGACATCCTCGTGCCCGCGCGCTCGCGGCTTGACTGGAGCCCGGACGGGATCCAGCTGCGTGAGGAGCCGACGGCGACGGTCGGCCCGTTCGTCGATCGGTTGCGCTTCAGCATGACCCCCAGCGTGGGTGCGCTGTTCAGCAGCCGGGTGGAGCAGCGCGACGGCGCCGGACTCCTGCTCTTCATTCGCCCGACGATCATCATGGAGCAGTAGTTCCCCTAGGGGAACCGGCGTCATGGAACAGTAGTTCTCCTGAGGGAACCGACGCGCCGATGGTTGCGTCCCTGTAGGTTCGTGTAGGAACGACGGGCCTGATCTTCAGTCCCGAACGGCGGACCCAGCATGCGGATCTTGAGCGGCGTCAAAGCAACCGGCCGACCCCACCTCGGCAACTACTTCGGAGCGATCCGGCAGTTTCTCGCGCTGCAGTCGCAGGGCGAGGGCTTTTACTTCGTGGCGGACCTGCACGCGCTCGATCTCGTGCGTGACGCAGAGACGATGCGCGCGTACTCGCTCGGCGTGGCCCTCGACTACCTTGCGCTCGGGCTCGATCCCGAGCGCTGCACGCTCTTCGTGCAATCACAGGTGCCCGAGGTCAGCGAGCTGATGTGGGTCTTGGGCAGCGTCTGTCCGATGGGGCAACTGCAGCGTGCGCACGGCTACAAGGACGCCGTGGCGAAGGCCAAGGAGGTGGACTTCGGTCTCGTCGCCTATCCCGTGCTCATGGCCGCGGACATCCTGCTCTACCGAAGCAACCTCGTGCCGGTCGGCAAGGATCAGAAGCAGCACCTCGAGCTCACGCGCGACCTCGCCGTGAAGTTCAACGTCACGTACTGCAAGGACTTCGACCCTGAGACAGGCGCGGGTGGCGTGCTGACGCTCCCGGAAGCGCACATCCTGGAGGATGTCGCCGTTGTGCCTGGCACGGACGGTCAGAAGATGTCGAAGAGCTACGACAACACGATCCCGCTCTTCGGCACCGACAAGCAGGTGAAGAAGGCGATCATGCGGATCGTGACGGACTCCACGGCGGTTGATGAACCGAAGGACCCGACAGCGTGCAACGTGTTTGCGCTGCTGGGCCTGTTCCTGACGCCTGCGGAGCTGGGCGCAGTCGAGGCCTCGTACCGGGCCGGCGGCACGGGCTACGGTGCCTACAAGACGCGCCTGCTGGACGCGTACCACGCGCATTTCGACGCCGCGCGGGCCAAGCGGGCGGAGCTCGAGCAGAACCTGGACTACGTGCACGACGTGCTCCGCCGCGGTGCCGCGCGGGCGCGGGCCGTCGGGGGCGAGGTCCTGGGCGACGTGCAGCGGGCCTGCGGTCTACGCTAGTTTGGTGAGCGCGAACGCCCGCGGCGCGTGGACACGAGCAGTCCCTCCGCTTGATCCTTCCGTTTCGCGCCTCCCACGGGCACCATCGCCGTGAATCGGAGTGTCCTCATGGTCCCGCGCAAGATTCTCGTCACCGCCGCGCTGCCCTATGCCAATGGACATCTGCACATCGGGCACATGCTCGAGCACATCCAGACCGACATCTGGGTGCGCTTCCAGCGCCTGCGGGGCCATGAGGTGTTGGCCGTCTGCGCCGATGACACGCACGGCACGGCGACGATGATCCGGTCGCGCCAGGAGGGGCGCCCCGCCGAGGAGATCCTCGCGGAGATGAACGCCGCCCACCAGCGGGATCTGCGCGGCTTCGGCGTCGAGTACGACCACTACGGCAGCACACATTCCGAGGCCAACCGCGCGCTGTGCCACGAGGTCTGGGCCGCGCTGCGTGCCGCCGATCTCGTTGTCGAGCGCGAGGTCACGCAGCTGTTTGACCCGGTCGAGGGCACGTTCCTGGCCGATCGCTTCGTGAAGGGCACCTGTCCGCGCTGCAAGTCACCCGACCAGTACGGTGACCACTGTGACTCCTGCAACAGCACCTACACGCCGGCGGATCTGATCGATCCGGTCAGTGCGCTCTCGGGCGCGAAGCCCGAGATCCGCACGGCGATGCACCTCTTCGTGCGCATTGCCAAGCTGCAGGAGTTCCTCGCCACGTGGACGCAGACCGAGGGCCGGCTGCAGCCCGAGGTGGCGAATTACCTGCAGGGCGCGTTCCTAGGCGAGGAGCTGTGGGACTGGGACGTCTCGCGCCCTGAGCCGTACTTCGGGTTCGAGATCCCGGACGCGCCGGGCAACTACTGGTACGTGTGGTTCGACGCGCCGATCGGCTACATGGCCGCCACGCAAGAGTGGTGCGCGGAGCACGGGCAGTCGTTCGACGCCTGGTGGCGCAATCCCGACACCGAGATCCGCCACTTCATCGGCAAGGACATCATCTACTTCCACTGCTTGTTCTGGCCGGCGATGGTCAAGACCGCGGGGTTCACCCTGCCCGATCGCGTGCAGATTCACGGCATGCTGCACGTGGACGGCGGCAAGATGTCCAAGAGCAAGGGGACGCGCGTGGCGGCTGCCGCGTACTTGGAGCATCTCGACCCCGCCTACATTCGCTACTACTACGCCAGCAAGCTCGGCAACACGCTCTCCGACATGGACATGGGCACGGACGACCTGATCGCGAAGATCAACAGCGACCTGGTCGGCAAGGTCGTCAACCTCGCGAGTCGCACGAGCCGGTTCGTGGCCGGGATGGGCCTCGCGAGCAACTATCCCGAGGATGGCGGGCTCTTCGCGGCGGCCGCGGCCGCGGGCGAGAGCGTGGCGGCGGACTACGAGAACTGCGACTACGCCAAAGCGATGAAGACGATCATGGCGCTGGCCGATCGCGCGAACGAGTACGTCGAGGCCGCGCAGCCGTGGGCCCTCAAGCGTGATCCGGACCGTGTGCAGGAGCTGCAGGACGTCTGCAGTATCGCGCTCAATCTGTTCCGGCAGATCGTGGTCTATCTGGCGCCCGTGCTGCCGACGCTCGCTGAGCAGGCTGGCGCACTGCTGGGCCGTCCGATCGTGAGTTTCGACGAGGCGCAGACGCCGCTCGTGGGCACGCCCGTGGGCAAGTTCGAGCACATGATCCAGCGTGTGGACGGCGATGCCGTGCTGCGTGTTCTGGAGGCCAGCAAGGAGACCGCGCCGTCTGGCGTGCCCGCGCAGGCCGCGACCGACGACGGCGCGGCGCTGGCGGCCGAGCCGATCGGCCCGCAGTGTACGTTCGACGACTTCTCGCGAGTGGATCTGCGCGTCGCGCGCGTGCTCCAGGCCGAGCACGTCGATGGTGCGCGCAAGTTGCTCAAGCTGACCCTAGGACTCGGCGGCGACGAGCGCCGGCAGGTCTTTGCTGGCATCAAGAGTGCCTACGAGCCTGAGGCCCTGGTTGGGCGTTTGGTGGTCTGCGTGGCCAACTTGGCCGCGCGCGAGATGAAGTTCGGGACAAGCGAGGGCATGGTCATCGCCGCGGGTCCCGGCGGGCAGGACATCTTCTTGCTCAGCCCCGATCAAGGCGCTGTCCCTGGCCAGCGCGTACGCTGAGGCCTCGATGCGCGCGACGCGCGGTGGCCCGGAGGACTCGACGATGAGCATGCGCACACTCGCCTGGGCCGCGGCGATCCTGTTCGTTGCCACCTCCGGAACCCAGGCTCGCGCTGAGGACCTGCCGTACCCGGCGGGTCGGAGCACACAGCAGATCGAGGGGTTGACGGTCGAGTTGGCGCTGCCGGCGAGCCTCGATCAGGCCAAGCCCGCCTCGCTCGTGGTCATCCTGCATGGGGCCGGCGGATCGGCCACGGGTATGGCCGCCGCGATGCGGGAGTGGTGTGAGGAGAACTACGTCGTGTGTGCGCCGAAGTCCGGCGGCGACGTGTGGTCGGACGCGGACGTGAAGCGCGTGAAGAAGATCGCGCAGCACCTGATGGCGCAACTGCCGATCGACGCCAAGAAGTTGCACGTCGTGGGCTACAGCAACGGTGGCTGGAACTTGCCGCCGCTTGCGTTCGACGAGGATCTCAAGCCGCGTACGGCGACCTGGGTCGCGTCGGGTTTCCGTGGCGCCTCACCGCCCAAGTGGGCCCTGGCGCTGAGCGCGCTCGCGCTCGCTGGCACGAGGGACGCGAACGCGGCCTCGGCGCGCGAGACGGTCAAGTTGCTCGAAGAGAAGGTCGCAATCGTTGAGGCGCGCTTCCAGCCGGAGCTCGGTCACGAGTGGCCCGCCGCGCTCATGCCGTACTTCCGCTGGTGGATGGGCGCCCGCGAGGGACGCGCAGAGCCGGGCGACGACATGAACTTCGCGTGGGGTTCAGACGTCGGCAAGGCGCTGGAGGGCGCTGCCGGCGACAAGAAGGGCGGCGTGCTCCTCTACGCGTACCGCGCGGCCGACGGCACGAATGACGCGGTGCGCCTGCTCCAGACGGAGATCTTCATGGACGCCGACATCCGCCATCTCGGCGGCCAGCTGCATCCGACCAAGGTCGACGCCGGCCAGGACGCTGAGCGCTTCGCGGGCTACGGCGTGAAGACGTACCCGGCCATCGTCGTGCTGAAGAAGGATGGCAAGGTGTCCAAGGTCCTCGAGGGGGCGAGCCTCACCCAGCGGAAGATCGCCGCCGCCCTCCGGGCGGTCGCCGCGGAGAAGCGCCGACCGGAGTAGGCCCCTGCGCGGTTCGACCGGGGCCAACGCCCCGCAGGCCGGGAACTCGCCTGCAGCCCGGGTGTCTCATGGAGTCCCCCTGGAGCCGCTTCGCATGCGTCCTGCCCTACTCCCGGCCAACCTACTCCCAGCCAACCTACTCCCAGCCAGCCTGCTCGCAGCCCACATCCTCGCCGCCGCGCTGCTCCTGTTGAGCCCTGCACGGCCTGCGGGGGCCGATTCGTGGATCGCCCCCGGGCCGATCGGTGCCAGCAGCGAGGACGGTCGCTGGTATGCGATCGTTCAGCCGGTCAAGAACGAGACGGACGCGGAGTTCCTGTTGGTGCAGCGTGGGCAGGACCGCCCCGCGCGCGTCTTCCCCGGCCGCGGGGCGCGGGATGACACGGTCCCGTTCAAGCCGGAGCCGGGGGATCGGCTCGTGGCCCGGGGCGCGTGCCGGATGCCGCTCGAGGTGCGCTGTCTCACCGGCGGCCAGGGCCTCGTGTTGTTTGAGAACTACGGGAGTGTGGGCTACGGCCTGTCTCTCGACGTACGCGACGGCAAAGGCGCGCCTCGATTCACGAAGAGCCTGGCCCAGCTGTTTTCTGCGGAGCGTCGCGCCCTCTTCGCCGAGTCGGTCTCGTCCATTTGGTGGAACCGGGGTTTCTGGGTGGACGAGGCGACTGGCGACGTCGTACTTCTCTGGGAAGGCCGTGAGAGTGAGGGTGGGGTCGTGCGCGTGGCACTAAAGGACGGTGCCGTGCGTGACGGTGCGAAGAGCGACGTGCTCGCGCGCTTCGCGGTCGGCGACGCTGCGGAGCGCATCGCGGCACTCGAGCGCGCCTTGGCCTGGAAGTTGAACGGAACCCTGGAGGCGGCGGCTGCCGCCGCGGACCGTGCGGCGACTCCGCCGCTCGCGCGACTTCATTTTGGCAAGTACCTGATCGAGCAGGGCGACGAGCGCGCACGCCCGCTGTTTGCCGCGGGTGTGCGCGCTGCCGATCCGGAGGTGGCCTCGTTCGCCGTGCAGCACCTGCCCCTGGCGCTCGGCGACGGCGCGCTGCCGTTCCTGCAGGAGGCCTTGCGGCAGGACTCGCCCGTCCTGCGCAACAGCGCTGAGTACGCGTTGCGCGGCATGGGCAGCCGGGCGGTGCCCGCGCTGATCGTGATGGTGGGCGACACGCGCGAGTCCGCGGCGTATCGCGCGGGCGCGGCCACCGCCCTTTGGAACATGGATGTCGAAGCGAGCCTGCCTGCTGAGGCTGCGCTCGCCGAGGCCGCCAAGAGCGAGTTGCCGGAGCTGGCCTATGCCGCCGGTCACGCGCTCAAGCAGATCCGCGAGTACCTGAAGAAGAACGCCGCGAAGTAGCAGGCTGCGACCTAGCCCGTGAACGCGCGGCGCACGGCGACCACCACGCCGAGCACCCGGACGGTCGCGGCTTGGACGGTCCGCCGCGCAGCGCCTGTGCTCAGGTGCAGCGCGTCGTCTTCCGGGTAGACCTTCCACAGCGCCTCCGCGCCGTCTTCCTCGACGAGGGCGATGTCGCCGTGCTCTGCAGCGCGCCCGCGCACGAGCACCACGCGGTCGCCGGTTCGCAGGTCGAGTGCGATCAGCGAGTCATCCGGGACGGTCAGCGAACCCGTCTGGCCCTCGCGCGCGAACGGGGTGGTGTCCATGCCGGCCTCCTATACGAACAAAACACTATCGCCTGGGTCCCCCGGAGCCGCCAAGCGCCACCCGTTGCGCCTCCGCGCTGCCCGGCGCATAAGGGTGCCCATGCGTTGGCTCGCCGTTCCGGTCCTCCTGTTCACCCTTCTCACCCCCGCGGGCGCCGAAGACCGGCCCGTGGCCGATCCGCATCGGTTGACCCTCGAGGACTTGTTTGAGAACCGCCGCGCGTTCAGCGCCTCCGTCCCGCGCTGGGATTGGCGACCCGGACACGCGGAGCTCGTGCGCGTCGACACGCAGGAGAAGCCGCCGCGCGCGGCGCTGGTTGCCCTGGACGTTGAGACCGGTGTCACGCGTGACCTCCTGGACCTCCGCGCGCTCGAAGCGTTGGTCGCGGAGCCCGCGGGGGAGGGCGAACGCGCTTCGCGTGGGGTCCGCGGCGTGGGGCGCGCGGGACCGCCGCGCGTGCTCTGGGCTGCGAGCGGCACGGCGCTCTGCGCGGTCGTGCGCGGCGACCTCGTGTGGGCTGACTTGGCCACGGGAACGAAGCGGCGCTTGACGACAACCGACGCGCCGATGGCCGACATCAACATCGCGCCGGACGGCGCGCATGTGTCGTTCTCGCGGAAGAACGAACTGTGGGTTGTGGCCGCGAAGGCGGGCGCGCCGCGCCAACTTACGACCGGCTCGAGTCGCACGTTGCTGAACGGCACCCTCGACTGGGTGTACCCGGAAGAACTCGGCTACCGCACCGCCGCGTGGTGGTCGCCCGACGGCACGCAGTTGGCCTACCTGCAGTTGGATCAGGCCAAGGTGCCGACCTACCGCCTCCCCGCGCTCTTGCCGCTCCGCGGCGAGGGGCGCGAGATGTTCTATCCCAAGGCGGGCGACCCGAATCCCGCCGTGCGGGTGGGTGTCGTGCCGGCGGCGGGCGGCGCCACGCGCTGGATCGATCTGGGCACACCCGCGCCCGAGTATGTCGTGCGCGTCGGGTGGGTGCGTGGGGCCGGCGAGGAGCCCACGGCGTTGCCGCTCGTCGTGACGGCCGACCGTGCGCAGCGCACCTTGGTGGGCCGACTGGGCTTCGGTCCGCCCGCGGCGCAGGAACCCGCGCTGCGCGACGAAACGCCGACGGGCTGGCTCACGCCTCCACCCGTGCCGGTTGCCGCTGGTGAACGCGCGATCCTCTGGCGCAGCGAGGTCGCGAGTCGACCTGGCTTCAGCACCTGGCAGCGTCTCGCGCTTGACGAGCAGGGTTGCTTCCAGCGCACGGCGCTGACGCCCGCGGGCGTCGATGCGGATGCGCTGTTGCACTTCGATCCCGCCACGCAGCGTCTGATCTACGCCGCCACGCCCGCCGACTCCCACACGCCGGGCGTGTTCCTCGGCGGGCCGGGCGCGACGAGTCTCGTACGGGCGCCGTTCGCCGCCGATGCGGCGCTCGGTACGACGGCGCAGGTGGACGACACAGGCACGTACGCCCTCGTCACGACGTCGAATGTCGTGACCCCGCCGCGCACGTTCGTGGCGCGTGTCGTCGACGGCGAAGTGATCCGTGAGATCGGTGATGCGCGCGGTCCAGCCTTGGACGACGTGGCGCTGGCTGTGCCGGAGTACGGCGAGATCCCGGTGGGGACGCTCGGCCGCATTCGCTGGCGGCTCTGGAGGCCCGCCGATTTCGATCCAGCGCGCTCGTACGGCTTAATCGTGCACGTCTATGGCGGCCCGGGCTCCCGCATGGTGAACGACACGTGGGGCCGCGGACCGATGTTCCCCACGCTGCTGGGCCAGCGCGGGTACTTGGTGCTGGAGGTCGACGGGCGCGGCACGTCGGGCCAAGGCGCCGCCTGGATGCACGCGGTGTACGGTCGACTCGGCTTGCTCGAGCTCGAAGATCAAGCCACCGCCGTGCAGCACATTCTCACGCGCGGGTACGTCGATCCCATGCGCGTGGGCATCTGGGGTTGGTCCTACGGCGGGACGATGGCGTGTAACGCGCTCACGATGCGCGGCGATGTGTTCCGCGCCGGGGTCGCCGTGGCGCCTGTGACGGACTGGCGGCTCTATGACACGATCTACACCGAGCGGTATATGGGGCTTCCGGCTGAGAACCCCGACGGCTATCGCGACACCTCCGCGGTGACGCACGCGCAGAAGATGACGGGTCAGCTCCTCGTCATGCACGGCCTGGGCGACGACAACGTGCACGCGCAGAACACGCTGCGCTTGGTCGAGGCGTTCCTCGCCGCAAAGAACGCGGGCTTCGAGTGGATGCTGTATCCCAAGCGGGGGCACGGGATTGAGGGCGTGACCCTCGACGTGTTCCGGCGCCTGCTGGCGCACTTCGAGCGCCATCTCCCGCCGGCAGCAGCGCCGCGGTAGGCGTGGACATGAAAAGACCCCGGTACGCGGGGCGTGCCGGGGTCCTCTCGGCGGGTACCCGTGAACGGGCCCGCTTGAGCAGTTCGTCGCTTACATGAACTCGACGACGGCGAGCATGTTGGTCTCGAACGGGCGGAAGATCTTGTCGGGCTCGGGGAGCCGCTCGATCTTGCACTTCAGACCCTCGACGGTGATCCAGCCGGGGACGATGTTGCCAGCGTCCACCGAGTCGGCCATCGACTGCAGCGCCTGCGAGCTCTTGCCGCGGACGCCGATTTCGTCGCCGGGCGAGACCTGGAAGCTGGGACGGTCGACCTTCTTGCCGTTCACGGTGACGTGCCCGTGCACGACGACCTGGCGCGCCTGCCAGATCGTGCGGCAGAAGCCCGCGCGCCGGACCACGTTGTCCAAGCGCCGCTCGAGCAACTCGTTGACCTTATCGCCCGTGTTCGTGCGACCGCGCTTGGCCTCGTCCATGTAGCGTCGGAACTGCTTGGCCGACACGTGATAGAAGAACGCGAGCTTCTGCTTCTCACGGAGACGCTCACCGTAGATGGTGAGCTTGCGGCGTCGGCTCATGCCATGGACGCCCGGGCCGCGATCGAGGTCGGCCTTGTGGTGCTTCGCGGTATCGCTGATCGGCGCGCGAACGCGCTTGCTCTTCTTGACCTTCGGTCCGGTGTATCGACCCATGGGTCGTACCCTCCTAGACGACTGGATCCCTCTACGGGCAACGCCGGGGCAGGGCTTGAGGCCCAGCCGACGCCGGCCCCGGACACGTGCGTCCGAAGCACCAGCGAGCCCCGGACAGTAGCCGAAGCCCGGTGCCAGGCAAGCCGGGACGGCAGCGCTCGGCCGGGTCCTGTGGCGTGGAATGGTCGCCGCAAGGGTCGCGTTCTTCTCGCGGTACCCGGGCGACGGCGCGAAGATCCCCGGAGCCTCTCCCTCCGACCGGCCCCGAGGAGCAGCCATGCGCCGTTCGAGGTTCTTCGTCCCCGTCACCCGCCTGACCGCCCTGCTGGCGGCCTGTGTCCTAGCCGGCCTCCACGGGGGCTGCGGCGACGGTGGCGAGCCACAGACCATCACCGACGTGCGCGTCCGACCGGCCCCCCGGTTCGAGGTCCCCGTCGGCATGGACGCCGCAGAGCGCTACGGCATGCGGCGCTCGCCGCCGCCGGGCCACGGTGCGATGGAGCCCGCGGCGCCCCAGCTTGAGTGGCAGACCCCCGCTGGCTGGGAGCAGCAGCCCGGTAGCGCGGGCAGCATGCGCGTGGGCAGCTGGCGCATCGCCGGTGACGCGACCGCGGACTGCTCGCTCGTCGTATTGCCCGGCAGTGCGGGGGGCATCGCCGCCAACGTGAACCGTTGGCGCGGGGAGATGGGGCTCGACGCACTCGACGCGCCTGGCATTGCTGAACTACCCCGACGTGCGCTCCTGGGCGGCCAGGCGGTTGCGCTCGATCTGGAGGGCACTTTCAGCGGCGGGCGTGGCGGCGGCGAGCCCATCGCTGAGGCGCGCCTGCTCGGCCTCGTGTACGAGGAGTCGAGCCGCAGCGTGTTCCTCAAGTTCACCGGACCGGCGGCGACGGTTGAGGCGCAGCGCGCCGCGTTTGAGGCCCTGGCCGACAGCCTGCAGGCCGCGGCGGCCCCACCGGCGAACGACACGCCGCCGGGAGGATCCGGCGCGAGCAGTGGATTGGCGTGGGACGCGCCCGAGGGTTGGGGCGAGCAGCCCGCACGCATGATGCGCGTCGTCACCTTCGTGCCCGCATCCGATTCCGCCGCCTGGTGCTACGTGAGCCGGCTGGGCGGCGAGGCCGGCGGCTTGGCTGCAAACGTCAATCGCTGGCGCGGCGAGATGGGCGCAACAGATCAGCTCGACGACGCGGCCGTTGCCGCGCTCCCGACGATCGACGTGCTCGGAACCCGCGCCACGCTGCTCGATCTCGAAGGCGACTTCAGCGGCACCGGAGGCCCGCCCCAGGCAGGTGCCCATATGCTGGGGGTCGTGTGCGTGCGACCCGCTGAAGTGCTGTTCGTGAAGATGGTCGGTCCGACGGCGACGATCGCAGCCGAGCGCGAGCGCTTCCTGGCGTTCTGCGCCTCGCTTCGGGAGGCGCGATGAGCAGGTCAACCTGGCTGCGCGTCCTCGAGGGCGTCGGGTCGCTGAAGTTGTCGACGGCCTTGTTCCTGCTGCTGGGGGTGCTGACGTTCGCGGGCACCTTGGAGCAGCAGTACTCGAGCCTCTACGACGTGCAGGCCCGCTTCTTCGAGTCGTTCATCGTCGTGTGGTGGGCCGGGGGAGTCGTGCCCGTTCCGCTGCTTGGCGGGTACCTGCTCCTCGGCGTGCTGTTCGTCAACCTGCTTGTCGGCGGCATCTTCCGCATCCGCAAGGGCTTGGGCACGGTCGGCGTCATCATCGCCCACCTTGGCATTCTGTCGTTGCTCGCGGGCTGCTTTGTGGAAGATCACTTCTCCACGAAGGGCCAGATGACCCTCACGGAGACGCAGGCGGGCAATGAGTACCGCAGCGTCCACGAGTGGGAAGTCGTGGTGACGGCGCCGCATACGGAGGGCGTGCGCGAGTTCATCATCCCCTGGGAGTCCTTCAAGGACCTAGACGCGGGCGAGTCGGTCACGTGGGCGCATCCCGACCTGCCGTTCTCCGTGGTGCTGACGGACATGGCCCGCAACGGCGAGCCGCGGCCCGCCCAACCGGGGGACACCGCCGCGGTGGAGGGGTTCATCCTCCAGCGCCTGCCCGAAGTCGGCATGGGCAACCGCGTGAACATCCCTGCGCTCACGGCGACCCTGCACCCGCCGAGCGGCGAGCGCGCCCTGCGCTCGATCCTGTGGGGCATGCAGGACTACCCGTGGGACCCCACGGTCGGCGGCGTGCGGTTCCTCGTCGAACTGCACCAGCGCACGTGGACGATGCCGTTCGCTGTGCGCCTGGAGCGTTTCGAGCACGAGATGCATCCGGGCATCGGCATGGCCAAGCGCTATTCAAGTTTCGTGACGCGCATCGATGGGGCCACGCAGGAGCGCGTGCACATCACCATGAACGAGCCGCTGCGTTGGCGCGGCTACACGCTCTATCAGAGCGACTTCGGGCCCAAGCCCGAGGACCGTGCCCCGCCCGGAACGCCGATGTACTCGACCTTCTCGGTCGTGCGCAATCCGAGCGACCAGTGGCCGAAGTGGATGACGTGGATCATCGCGTTCGGCATGGGGCTGCACTTCATCATCAAGTTGGCCCGCTATCTCTCGCGCTTCGTGCGCCGCAACGCGGCGGCGGCGGCGCTGCTGCTGCTCGCGGTGGTCGTCGCGCCTGGCTGCGGTGGCGAGGCGGAGGGCGCGGGTGGCTGGACGCGGGCAGCGAAGGACTCGGTCGCGCGCGTGGCGGTGCAATCCGAGGGGCGTGTGAAGCCGCTCTCGACCTGGGCCGCGTTCGCGCTCTTGGGTGCCAATCATCGGCGATCCTGCACGGACGGTGCCGGCGACAAACTCACGCCGACGGAGTGGTGGCTCGACGCCGCGTTCCGGGGCAAGCAGGCGCGCACGCACATCTGCTTTGTCGTGTCGACGAATGAGATCCTGGACGCGATCGAGCACACCGAGGCCGTCAAGAAGAAGCGCGATCGCTACAGCTACGACGAGCTGGCCGATCCTGCCGCCCGCGGTCGGTTGGACTCTCTGGCCCGGCAGTACCGCGCGCTGGATCCGAAGGATCGTTCGCGCGTCCAGGCCGGCATCGTCGACCTCGATGACAGCATGGCGATGTTCGAGAGCATGCTCGCGATGTTTACGTGGGCTGGTGAGGACTACCAGACCGGCCATCCCGAGATTGCCGCGCTCTTTGGTGGACGCCAGGCCGTGCCCTTCTCGGACATCTTGGAGCAGACCCCCGAGCTCGTCCGCCGCGCGCGCGCTGGCATGGGCGACGAAGCCGCGGGCGTCGCGCCGACTCCCGAAGCTGAGGCCATCGGCGCGCTTCTGATGAGCGCGTTCGGTCAGGTCGAGCGCGCGCCGCGCGTTGGGCTCCTGCCGCCGGTGGCCGGCGCCGAGTCCGAGGCTTGGGTCTCGCTCCGGGACTTGGCTGGCTGGGCCATGATTCACGGGACGGTGGAGCCCCGGCACGTCGAGGTCGTGCGTGCGCTCGAGGGCATGGCCCGCAACAGCGGGGAGCCGGCGAAGTTCGCCGAGCACGCTGAGGCGTGGCGCGCGGCCGTCGCCGCGCTGGCGAAGCCCCAGGGCGACTACGAGCGCGTCGAGTGGGAGGTGCACTATTACGCCTTCGATCCCCTCGGCAAGAGCCTAGCCCTCTACATCCTTGGGTTCCTCCTCGTGGCGTGCACCTGGATGTTCCCGCGCTCACGCGCGCTCTGGTTCGTGGGCCTCGGCGTCATCGGCGCGGCGCTACTGCTACACGCCTACGGCATCACCCTGCGCTGCATGATTCGCGGCCGGCCGCCCATCAGCACCCTCTACGAGACCGTGGTGTTCATCACGGCGTCGATGGTGTTGGTGCTGCTCGTCGTGGAGGCCCTCACGCGCCTGCGGGTTGGCTTCGCGCTGGCTCCCGTCGCTGGGGCGCTCGGTCTGTTCGTGGCGGGGCGCTACGAGGTGCTGCAGGGCACCGACACGATGCCGCAGCTCGTCGCGGTACTCGACACCAACTTCTGGCTCGCTACGCACGTCACTGTCATCAGCATCGGCTACATGGCCGGCTTGGCCGCCGCGATGATTGCGCACGTGTACCTGGGCGCGCGCCTACTGGGCCCTGCGCGTGTGTCGCCCAACTTCCTGCGCGCCGTCGCGGGTCTGGTCTACGGCGTGCTCTGCTTCGCGCTGATCACCTCGCTGATCGGCACCATCCTGGGCGGGATCTGGGCCAATGATTCGTGGGGCCGCTTCTGGGGCTGGGACCCCAAGGAGAACGGCGCCCTGCTGATCGTGCTTTCGCAGTTGGCGATCCTGCACGCCCGCATGGCCGGCCTCATCAAGGCGTTCGGACTGTGCATGAGCGCGATCGCGGCCGGCGGCATCGTGGCGTTCTCGTGGTGGGGCGTGAACCTCTTGGGGATCGGGCTGCACAGCTATGGCTTCACGAGCGGCATCTTCAACGGCCTGCTGACGTTCTACTGCGTCGAGGCGGCCGTCCTGCTCGTCGGTGCGTACATCTGGCTGCGCGGCCGAGCCGCCTAATCAGCTACGGCAGCATCAACTCGTAGGCGACGCTGGCCTCGGGGCTGAGCTCGGCGCGCGGGTACGAGAAGCCGCGCGCGATCTCGCGAAAGCCCAATCCCTCGTGCAGGCGGATGGAGGCTCCGTTGGCGCGGTTCGCCACGTAGTGCACAACGTCGCTCCGGCGGCGCAGCCATGCCAAGCGCGCCGTCGTGAGAGCGGAGCCCAGCCCGCGTCGCCGCCACGCGGGATCCACGATCACGCCGGTGAGATACCAGCCCTCCGGCAGCACGGCGGGCACGCCGTCGGGGCCGTGCCGCAGCCGCCGTGCCCGCGCGAATCCGGCGAGGTGGTGGCCGATCTCTGCCACGAACACGCAGCCAGCCTCGCTGCCGTCCAGGGCCAGCAACTCGGTGTCGATGCGCGGCCGCACCACCGCCGGATCGAGCGCGTGACGCGCACAGGTGAGTGCGGTGATGGCCTCAGCGTCCGCCAGCCGCGCCGGACGGATCACGTCGTTTCCGAACCGCTCGCCAGCGGGACGCTGCGGCTGGTAGGTGGCGTACTCAGACATCTCGGCTGGACCCTACCCCAACGGGCGGGGCCGCCAAGTCAGCGCTGCAGAACGACGCGGGCGATCGGGCGCAGTTCGGCCTCATCCGGCGCGCGCACGTCGCGCTCCGGGGTGGACGGGGCGGCCGCCGGACGCTCCGCGAGGCCCAGGTTCTGCTCAAGCACCTCGAGCGCGGGCGTCGGCGAGCCAGCGCGGCGCGCCATACGCGCGAAGCGGCGGGCACCCGCCTCATCACCGCGGCCGGCAAGCAGCCAAGCCGTCACGACGTGGGCTCGGGCGCTGGACGGGCGATAGCCGGCCGTCGAGACGAGTCCGTCGCTCATCGACTTCAGCTTGGCCGGATCAGCGAAGATGCTCTCGGGGTCGAAGCGATCCTCGGCCTGCAGCTCACCCGCCTCGGCCAGCGTGTCGAGCTCGCGCGAGGCGGTGGTCCAGTCGGCCCGGACCGTGGCGCACAGCACGAGTCCCAAGCGGGCGCGGGCGTCGGCCGGCGTGTCCGCGAGGACGGCTTCGAAGTCGGCCCGCGCCTCGTTGTAAGCGCCGACGTGGACGCGCGCCGTGCCGCGATCGAGCCTGCCAGCTGTGTCCAGCGGGCGCTCGGACTGCTCCGGGTCCCCAACGACCAACAGCGCGTCGACGTTCGCGACCTCTTCGATGGCCGCGCCCTCCGTGACGGCGAAGGGGAAGCGCCGCAGGAAGTAGTTGCGCACGTACCTCAGGCGGATCGCGGTGCGACCGTCGTAGAGGCCCGAGCGCATCTCCGCCCAGGGCCCGTAGGCCGGCCTGCAGCCGCGTGCGACCGCGGAGCCCCGTACGCCGCAGTTCGTGCGCGGGATCGTGTAGCGGGTGGAGGGATGGCAGGCGTCGCGCACGTGGCACGTGCCGGCGCCGTTGCAGGTCACCGGGGCACGCGCGCAGCCCGGATCGCAGTCATCGGCGCCCGCGTGGGGCGCGAGCCCGAACAGCAGCGGCGCGGCGAGCAGCAACCAAAGCTTCGACATGACCCTGCGCCTCGACTGAAGCCTGCGCCTCGACTGAAGCCTGCGCCTCGACTGAACCCTGCGCATCGTGGTCCTCCCGATGGCCCGCTGGGGGCTCTCTGGCGCGGGTCGGCGTCGGCCGGATGCGACCCCTGCCCGCAGGGTAGGGATCCGAGGATACACGCGATCGCGCATGGCGCGGATCGTCCCGCTGGTAGGCTTCCGCGCAACGCTCTGGAGGACGCCATGGAGATCCTGACCCTCGTGCTGATCGGCCTTGTCGCCGGCACGCTCGGGAGCCTGCTGGGGCTCGGCGGCGGCTTCCTCGTCGTGCCCGCGCTGATCCTCCTCAAGGAGCTGGAGCCGCGCATCGCTTCGGGCACGGCCATCGCGGTCATTGTCCCGACCATGCTCGTCGCGCTGTGGCGGCGCGGGATTCAGGGCCACATCGACTTCCCGCTGGCCGGCCAGATCGCTATCGGCGCGATCGCCGGGGCGTTCCTCGGCTCGTGGCTGGCTGGGTTCTTGCCGGCGATTGTGATCCGGCGGACCTTCGCCTTCGTCCTTGTCGGCCTCGCGGCCCTGCTCTTCTTCAAGGAGTAGCGCGCGCGCTAGGCCGGCGCGCCGACGAGCTGACGCAGCTTGGCGATGAGGTCATCGCTCATCGCGTCGAGGTCGTACTCGTGCTTCCAGCCCCAGTCCCGGCGGGCGTTGCTGTCGTCCAGCGCGTCGGGCCAGCTGTCGAGGATCGCCTGGCGGCGGGGATCGGAGACGAACGTGAGCTGCGCCTCCGGCAGGCGTGCCTTGACCGCGTTGGCGATCTCCTGCGCTGTGGGGTGGATGGCCGCGATGTTGTAGATGCTGCGCCGGAGTTCTTCCTTCGGCGCGTCCATCAACTCCAGCATCGCGCGGATTGCGTCGGGCATGTACATGAACGGGATGCGCGAGTCCGGCCGACAGAAGGACTCGTAGCGACCCTTGCGCATGCCGTCGACGTACATGAAGAGCGCGTAGTCGCTCGTGCCGCCGCCGGGGATGCCGGCGTTGATGAGGCCGGGGAAGCGCACGCCGCGGAAGTCGATGCCGAACGCGCGCTCGTAGTACTCGCCGAGCAATTCGCCGGCGACCTTGGTGATGCCATACATGGTCGTGGGGCGCAGCGGAACGTCGTCGCCGACGGGCTGCGCGAGTCCGGGTCCGAACGCGGCGATCGTGCTGGTGAAGAACACCTGCTCGACTTCGAAGAGGCGCGCGGCTTCCAGCACGTTGTGGGTGCCGTCCATGTTCACGCGGTACGCGCGGTGGGGCACGCCCTCACCGGCGGCGGACAGGATTGCGGCGAGGTGCAGGATGCGGTGCGGTCGAGCGCGGGCGACCACCGTGTTCACCTCCGCCGCGTACGTGATGTCGCCTCGGACCCACTCGACCTCGGACGGGCAGCTCGCGGGGCGCGCCGACAGGTCGAAGACGGTGACGGTGTCGCCACGGGCCACGAGCAGGGGGAGGAGGTCGGTGCCGATCTGGCCGCCGGCCCCGGTGATGAGGATCTTCATGCCGCCATCATCGGTCCGCGACCGGCGGGGCAGAACGATTGGCTCCAGAGCCGGTGGCTCAAGCGTCCGCGCACGGACCGTCCGGGTCATTCTGCTCGTCCTCGATCGACGCGCCCTCGGCGATTTTCCGCCGCATCCGCTCCAGAAGCCCCGGGGGCATGCGGACGGGCTGGAGTCGCTGCAGTACCTCGACCACCTCTTCGTAGCTCTTGAAGATGCCGACGCACGGCGGGCAGCGATGCAGGTGCTCGCGCACGAACGTCAGGTCATCAATCGGCAGGGACCCGTCGCGGAACTGCAGGAGCAGTTCACCCACGCGGGCGCAGAGATTGCGACTGCACTCGCTCATGCGTCCTCCGTACGGGCGCCATCGGCTGTCATCTCGGACCACAGGGCGTCGAGGCGGCTGCGCAGGTGCAGCCGCGCGCGGTGGAGGCGGGTCTTGAAGCCGCCGAGGGTCAGCTCGAGCAAGTCGGCCGCCTCCGCGTAGGGAACGCCCTCGATGTCGTGCAGCACGACGGCCTCGCGGTAGCCGTCGGGCAACTCGTCGATGGCTGCGCGGATCCGCTCGTCGATTTCCGTCGCCATGGCGGCGCGATCGGGTCGCCGTTCGTGATCGCGGACGCCGAGGGCGTGACCGCTCTCGTCGAACTCGATGGGCAACTGATCGAGGCTCACCGCGGGTCGGCGCGAACGGCGTCGGTGGATCTCGCGTGCCTCGTTCAGCGTGATGCGGTAGATCCAGCCCATCGGATCGGAGTCGCCGCGGTACGTGTCGGCCTTGCGCAGAATCTTGATCAGCGTGTTCTGCATCGCGTCCTCGGCGTCGGCGTCGCTGTTCGTCATCCGCCGGGCGAGCCGGTAGATGCGCTCCCCGTACCGCTCCAGGAGCAGCTCCGGGTCCAGCAGGGCGCGGATGGGCGGGTCGGGGGGCACGAGGGCTCCAGGGCCAGCGGCGGCGCTACGCACCATACCGGCCGGCGCGCGGTCTCGCGCCACCATGCTCCTCGATGCCGCCCGGGCGCGCGGGTTTCGGCTCCTGAATCAGTTCGTCCCGCGAAAGTGCTCGGCCAGCAGGGTGAGGATGTCGGCCGTCAGGAGCCCCGGGGTGCGGTCGCGCCGTCGCACGACCGTGATCTTGCGGGCCGGCATCCCACCGGGCACGGGGCGAATCACGAGCCGCTTGCGGTCCGCGTCGGTCAGTGCCATCTCGGGAATGATCGATAGGCCGAGGCCCCCGGCGACATAGGCCTTCACGACCTCGAGGTTGCCCGACTCCATGACGGTGTGGAGTTCGACATCCGCTTGGCGCAGCGATCGATCGATCAAGCTGCGCGTCTCCGCGCCCTTCGCCAGCAGGACCGCGGCTTGTCCGTTCAGCGAGCGCGCCGTCAGGCGCTTGGCCGTGACGAGGTCGTGCCCGGGAGGGAGTGCGAGCACGAGTGGATCCTCGAGCAGCGTGCGACTCCAGAGCGCCGGATCGAGAAACGGCGGGCGCGTGATGATGCCTAGGTCCGCTTCGCGCGCGAGCAGCATGTCCAGAATGACCTTCGACCCGTGGTTATGCACCACGACATCCGCGAGTGGATGCAGCTTGCCAAAGCGCGTCAGGACGGGCGGCAGCAGGTGCAGCGCGACGGTGTCGCCGCAGGCCAGCACGACCGAGCCCCGCTCCGGCGCGCGAATCTCAGCGATGCGCCGCACGGCCTCTTGCAGGCTGGCGAGGGCCGCGTCCGCGCCTTCCAGCAACGCGCTCCCGGCGGGCGTCAACTGCACGCCCTTGCCGTCGCGGTCGAGCAGGCGGGTGCCCAGTTCTTCTTCGAGCGACTTGATGTGCAGACTGACCGCGGGCTGGGTCATGTGCATCTTCTTGGCCGCCGCCGTGAAGGTGCCTTCGCGGACGACCGCGCGCAGAGACTCGAGCTGTCTGAGTTCCACGACCACGCCTCCTGGGGGATGGCCGCCCATGATAAGGCCGGCTTATGGCCGTGGCTCTACTGCGGCTTGAGGGTGATCGTGACCTGGGTCACCCGGCCTGCGCCGACCTGGACCTGCACCGCCGGCGCCGCGGCGAAACCGTTCTTTGTGGCGGTGACGGTGACCGATCCCGGCGGCACGTGGTACCGCAGCAGGGCGCCCTCGGCGTTCGTCTCGTGCAGCACGCGCCAGTGCACCGTCTCGTCGATGATGCCTTCCTTGCGCAGGCGCTGCATGTTCACACCGATCCACTGGCCGCCCGCCATGCGCAGGTTGGCGCGGGCGCCCTCGATGCCGCGGCCCTCCTCGTCGACCACGCGGATCGCTACCGGACCGGGCGGCTCGCGGAGCAGGTCGAGCTGACGGCGCCCGCCGATCTGAAACTCGAGCTCGCGCACGATCGACGTGCCCTGGATCCAGGCGGTGATCGTGTAGGTCGTGCCGCCGAGCCCGCGTACCTCGAAGTTCCCTTCGCCGTCGGTGGCGGCGTAGAGGGTGGGCGCGGGCGCGAGCGGCGTGGCGCCCTTTGGGTTGGCGTGGATCCACGCGTTCGCGATGCCTTGGCCGGTCTCATCGTCGCGCACGGTTCCGGTCAGGACCGCGCCGACCGCCAGTTCGACCCGCGCCTCGCGCGAGGCGCGTCCGTCAACCACCGTGACGACGTCGGCTTGCACGGTCACGTCGCCGTCGGTCGTGCTTGCGTGAACCGCGTACTCGCCCGCATCGAGTCCGCGTAGTTCGAATCTTCCGTCGTCCGTGTTGACCGTGCGGGATTGGCCGCTGTTGTTCCCGCCGAAGTTGTTCATCATACGCGCGCGCTCTGAGTTCCCGGAGGCGTCCGTGCGCTGCGCGCTGACTTGAAAGGTGCCGCGATAGGGTACGCCGTCGTCGAACACGCGCCCCACGATCCAGCCGCGCGCCTTCACCATGAGCCGCACGTCGCGGTCACCGGCTTCGACGTTTTGCTGCTGCCCGTTGCCGTAGCCCGAGGCGCTTGCCCAGAGCGTGTACTTCTCGCGACCGATGCCGCGCAGCACGAACTTGCCGTCGCTCTGACTGCGGGCGTTCGGATGGCCGTACCACCAGTTCATGCCGCCCTGCACCATGGCCTGCGCCCACACGTATGCGCCGGCCACGGGTTTGTTTTCGGTGTCGAGCACCCAGCCCTCGATCGAAGATTCACCTCCGAGCACGAGGTCGGCTTCCGTGGTCTCGCCCGCCGTAACCTCGAGGCCCTCTTCCCGCGTGGACTCGTCGAGTCCGTGGCTCGCCGTGATGCGGTAGGGGAGCGCTGGAACGTCCACGATCGCGTAGCGCCCGTCCGCCCCCGAGACCGCCGCCAGGTTGAACAAGGTCGCATCGCTGACCAGCCCGATCAGTTGACGCTGGGCTCGGCCGATCTTGCCCTGGCCGCTCCAGTCCGGGCCCAGCGCGACGAGCGCGCCCGCGCCCGGCGCGCCCGCCCCGTCGCGTACGACGCCCTCCACCCGCCCCGCGCCCGAGAGGGTGAGTTCCAGTTCCGCCGGCGCAGGCTGCCCGGCCTGCGGGACCTGCATTTGGGCCATGGCGACACCGGCCGGGCCGCCGAGCGCCACGATGCCCCAGCCCGTACCGGGTCCGGCGTGGGGCAGCAGGGGCAGCAAGAACGTGCCGTCCTTGGCGGTCATGACCGACGGGACTCGCTCAGGGTCCTCCATCTGCTGCCAGCCGTAGGTCACCCGGACGTCCGGCGCGGGTTGGCCGTCGGCGGCCACGACGCGACCCTCGATCGCCTCGCCCGCCGGGAAGAGGCTCACCTGCAATTCGCCGCGCGCTTGGGCGTTGCGCCACATGCGCGCCTCCGCGTAGCCCTCGTGCGTGACGTAGAGCGAGGCCTGCTCCTCGCCGCTCACGGAGAGTTGGATCTTGAATTGCCCCGCCTCGTCCGTGACCGCGACGGCGACCTTGTCGCCCGCCACGTCGAGTGTGGGCAGCTGAGGATAGTGGACGGTGACGGTGGCGCCTGGCAACGGCCGCTCGGTCACGCCGTCGATGACGGTGCCCTCGACCTCGAGCGGGGCTGGGAGCACGAAAGTGCGCTCCTCCTTGACCCCCGGGGCGACTGCGAGCGCGTTGTCTCGTACCGCGCCGAATCCCATACGCGTGATCACGAGCGTGCCGGTGCCGGTCGGTAGCGCGTCGAAGCGTGCGAAGCCCTCGGCGTCGGTGCTGCGGTGCGTCGTGACCGCGCCTGCCATGTGCACGACGTCGGCGGACACCACGCGGCCCCCCTGCGTGTCGAGCACTTTCACGACGAGGCCGCCGCCGCGGTCGAGGATCAAGTCCACGCGCGCGCCGGGTTGCCGGACGCGCTGTACGGTCGGGGCGTAGCCCGGGGCTTCGGCGCGCAGACGCGCGTAGCCGCCGGGAGGCGCCGGTCCGACGACGTACTCGCCGCTGGCATCCGTAATGTCTTGTCCGAGGACAGGGCCGTCCGGAGCGCCAGGGTTGTGGCGCAGCGCGGGCGGGTCGTCGAGCAGGCGCACCGTGGCGTTCCCGATGGGCGCTCCTTTGGCGTCGCGGACGACGCCGTGGAGTCCGGCGAGCATGAGCGCCGCGCGCGCCTCGGCGCGCACGCGCGCGGCTTCCGCGGCTTCCTCCTCAGGCGTGGCTTGGTCGCGCGCGGTGCCGCGCGTGTCGAGTTCCGCGGTCCCGGGAGCCAGCGCCGCCGCCGTCCGGCCTTGTGCCGCGCCGCCCGCACCGGACAGGCCGCTGGAGAGGGACTCTCCAAGCAGCAGGTAGATGACGGCGAGGACGCCGAGCCCCATCAGCAGGAACGGGAGGTGGCGGGTCGCGCGCCGCATGTTGCGCGCCAGCGTACTCCCGGACGGGCGGTGGCGTGTCACCGCGGGGCCTCCGGACATCGCTAGGCCGCGCCGGTTTCCTCGTCCAAGGCCGTGGACCAAGGCGTGACGCGGTTGCCGCCAGCATCCTTGCCCTCATAGAGCGCCCGGTCGGCCCGGCGGAGCAGGAGATCGCTGGCGCTGCGTTCGACCTCCCGCACGTCCTCAGACGTCGCCACGCCCGCACTCATCGTGACGCGTGACGTGGCTTCCGGGCCGTAGCCGCGCTCGGCGACCGCCGCGCGGAGGCGCTCTGCGACCGTCAAGGCCGCGCGCCCGTCCGTGTTGGGGAGCAACGCAACAAACTCATCGCCGCCATAGCGTGCGAGCACGTCGCCGTCGCGCAGGTGCGGTCGTAGGAGGCTCGCGACCTCCGTCAGCACCGTGTCGCCAGCCGCGTGGCCGTGCACGTCGTTGATTTGCTTGAAGCCGTCGAGATCCATCATCACAACGGCGAGCACGTCGCCGTAGCGCTGGGCGCGGGCCATTTCGCGCTCGAGCACCTCGTGGAAGTAGCCGCGGTTGTACAGACCCGTCAGTGCGTCGCGCGCGGCCTGGTCGGCGAGGCGCCGGTTGGCTGCGCGGAGAGCTTCTTCCATCGCGACGCGATCTGACACATCGCGCAGCGTCAGTACGAGGCCGTCGACGTTCCCACTGGCGCGCCGAATCGGCGAGAGCGTCACCATGCAGGCGACCGGATCGGCGTCGCGTCCGCTGGCCTGCAACTCGCCGGCCCATTCGCCTCCCGCCCGCACGGCCGCGGTGAACTCCGCTTGTGTGCCTGGCGCATCTTCGAACAGAAACAAGTCGGCCAGCGCATCGCGTCCTTCGCGCGTCGGGTCGCGGCCGAGCAACTGCACCAGCGCCTCGTTGACGGACTCCAGTCGACCGTCGCGATCGGCGATGGCGACGGCGGCGGCTGTGGACGTGAGCGCGTCTGCCATCCGGTGCACGCGATCGCGCCGCTCGACGCGCTCACGCGCTGCGAGGAGTCGGGCCGGCAGGGTGGCGAGCCAGGGCCGCTCTTCGGTGTCGTGCACGTAGTCCACGGCACCGAGGCGTCGCGCCTCAAGCCAGTGCGCGGCCGCGGCATCGGGCCCGAGCAGGACGATGGGTGCCTCGGCACCCATCGCTGAAGCGGCGTGCAGGAAGTCCAGCACGGGCATGTCGGGCAGCGCGTCCGCCGCCAACACGACGCTGGGCCCTGTGGGTCGCGCGAGAGCCGCGAGGGCGGCGCCCGCGGTGGGCGCGAGTTCGGTCTGATGGCCCGCACCCGCGAGGGCGGCGCGAAGCGCCTGCGCGCGGTCGGGCTCAGGGTCGACAATCAATATGTGCACGGCACTCCCCGGGCGCTCTACCCCATGATGGAGTAACCACCGTCCACCACCATCGTCTGACCGATCATCATGTGTGCGAGCGGACTGACGAGGAAGAGTGCGGCATCCGCCACGTCCTCCGGTTCCGTCAGGCGACCCGCCGGCGTACGCCTCGCACTCTCATCCAGCAGCTCGGAGCGGTTGGAGAAGTGCTTGAGGGCGTCGGTGTCGACGACACCCGCCGAGATGGCGTTGACCCGGATCCCACGCGGGGCCAACTCCACCGATAGATGACGAACGAGGCTCTCCAGGGCTGCCTTGCTGGCGCCCACGGCGGCGTAGTTCGGAATCGCGCGTACGGCACCGAGGCTCGATACCGCGATGATGTGGCCCCCGCGCTCTTCCATCAGCGGCGCAGCGTGCTGCGCCAACGGAAGCAGCGCCGCGGCGTTGATGTCCATCGTCCACTGCCAGTGGCGGTACGTGAGTTCCATCGCGGGCTTGATGACGCCGCTGGCCGCGTTGCTCACGAGAATGTCGAGGCCGCCGAATTCGTCGCGGATGGCGTCGAACATGCCCCCGAGCTTGTCGGTCTGGGCCACATTCACCTTGTAGGTGAGCGACTTCCGACCGCGCGCCTCGACGGCGTCCGCCGTCTCTTGGGCCGGCGCGCGACTGCGGAGGTAGTTGATGGCGACATCGCAGCCGGCCTCGGCGAGGCGCAGCGCAATTGCGCGGCCGATGCCGCGGCTGCCCCCGGTTACAAGGGCGCGCTTGCCGGTGAGATCGATTGCGATTCCGGACATGGTCCCTCCCGCGCCGAACGGTACCCTGGAAACGGTCCCCGCGGCCATCGGTGGAGGGGCGCTTGGAGCGATCCATGATGAGACAGTTGAGACAGTTGCGCCCGCGGTTCCAGCGACCTCTGCGGCTTGCGGGTGCGCTGTGCGTCGCGCTCGGCCTGTTCGGCTGCACGTCGGCGAATCCCGCCGAGACGGGCTCCCGCGGGACGGGCCAGCCTGGCGCCACGAGCGACTCGGGCTCCCGCTGGCTTGATCCGGCGGATCCCATTGGTGCCATCCCGGTCGAGACGGCACCGGACACGCGGACCTGGGGCGATGGGTCCACTTGGGATGATGGGCCCACATCCATCGCTCGTCCCGCCGCGCGGCCGGGCGACGATCCGGGCTGGACGACGCTTCCGAACCAGCCGGGGAGTTTGCCGGCGCCGCCGGTGCAGCGCACGCCTCCGCCGCCTCCGCCCCCGCCCCTGCGGTAACACGCCTGCAACGTTTGAGCCCGCGCCTGCCGCTCTGGTGCGCGCCGACTAGACTCGGGACCATGTCACGCGCGTTTTGGTCTGCCCTTCTGTGTCTGGCCGTTGCCTGGGCACTGTGCGGGTGCGGTGGGAACGACGGCCTGGTCGTCATCTCGCCCACGTCGTTCGACTTCGGCCGCGTTCAGCAGGGCGATCGACCGACGACGGTGCTCACGGTCACCAACAACTCTGACCGCGTCGTCAATCTCATGCCGCAGCCCAACTGTGGCTGCTTCGCGGTGGAGCGCGGCCGCAGTCTCGCGCCACTGGATCCGGGCGCGTCCATGGAAGTGCGGGTGCTCTTCGACTCGACAGCGAAGCCGCCGGGGCCCGTGCAGGGCAAGTGGGTCACCTTCCACCTTGACCATCCGAAGCAGCGCGGCATTGTCGTGCCGCTCGAGGGCGAGATCTTTCAGTCCTACGAGGTTCGTCCGCAGGCGCTCAGCTATCAGCGCATCGACGGGCGCGACCGCAACTATGAGCCGCGCACCGTTACGGTGCATCCGCGCTCTGGCTACGTGCTGGCCGTGCAGCGGGTCGTCTGCAGTCCAGACGTCTTCGATGTCGAGCAGCGGACGGGCACCCAGGGCGCGACGGACATCGTCCTCACGCTACGCCGCACCGTCGCCCCGCGGCCGCTCGGCGCTTTCCGGGCGGACATCCGCCTTGAGCTGGAGCTCACGCCGCCGGGCGGTGAGCCCTTCACGCAGCGCCCCATCGTCGAAGTCACCGGCTTCTGGGCGCTTAAGCCCGACGGCACCGCGCTCCGCTAGTGGGGTTGCGCGTAGTTCCGTTGCATTTCGGACGTGCGGCGGACTGGGCTGGGGGCGATCAGGCCGCTTCGTCGTCCTCGAGTGGAC
>JAQBWE010000239.1 GCA_027625315.1 Planctomycetota bacterium | reverse complement strand
AGTCCTTGAAGGTTGTGATGCGTGCCATGCGTGGAGACTACGCCCGCCTCACGCCAGCAGCGAGCGCCAGTCCGCGGGATAGCGGCCCTCGAGCTCGGCCCGTGCGAACGCGCGACAGAGGGCCCGAGCCTCCTCCAACGCGGGGCCTGAGACATCGATCGGCACCTCGACGGCGTCGGGACCGAAGGACGGATCCAGCAAGATGAGGCGCGTGCCAGCCACGTCCTGCCCCAGCGTCCGCTCCGTGGCCAGAGCGTAGAGCCGCAGCTGCCACGTGTAGTGGGCAGCCAGGGCCTCGGGCGAGTCGTAGCGACCGCCACGGCGGTTCGTCTTGTGATCGATGATCAGCACACCGCTCGGCGTGGGCAACCACAGATCGATCGATCCCTTCAGGAGCAATGAATCGAAGCCGCCCACCGTTTCGCCCCCGGGAAACCGAATTCGGGCGTGCAGCGCGACCTCGCGCCGCACGTCGGCGCCGGCTGTCAGCGCCGCGCGCAGTGCCTGCCCCAGGGGGGCTCGCACGAAGCGCTCAGCCATCTCCCGCACGGCTGCGGCGAATGCGCTGTCGCCGCCCTCCGCCTCCACGGCGCGGTCGAGCAGGTGCGGCGGGACGGCGAGGTCCTCGGCCCGGAGGTGCTCAATGACGCCATGCACGGCCCGACCGACCGCCGCCCGGTCGAGAGGACCGACCCGCTCCTCCGGCTCATCCCACAAGTCGAGCCGCTCGGCGCGCCGCAGCGCGCTGTCGACGTCTCCCGACGCGGCCATGGGCACGTCGGCCTCGCGGCCAGCGTCCCAGCGCGCGGACAGTTCCTCGCGGGCGCCGGCGAGCACGACGCGCTCGTGGTAGTAGCGCTGCGGCGACTCGGCGAACGTGAGCAGCTCGCTGACACTCACGACGAACCGCGTATGGCCAAGCGGTGCGGCGGACTCCGCGGCGCGCGCGATCAGCGCCTCGGCGCGCGCACGGGCGGTCTGCGTGACCACGGGCGTGACCTCGGCCGCGACGCGCGTCTCCGGCAACTCCACGGTCTCGCCAGCCACCAGCGTGAACCGGACGCGCGCGCCGCGTTCGGGCACGAGATCGTGCGCCCCGTGCTCGAAGCGGAGTCCGAGCGCGTTCCAGAGCAGGCGCGCCCAACCCTGGCAGCCGGCGGGCTCACCCGACTTCGTCGCGCCCTTCGCCGAGGCGGTCAGGTACAGGCGCTCCTCGGCGCGGGTCATCGCGACATAGAGCACGCGCAGCGCTTCTTCCGCTTCGGCCGCCTTCTCGCGCGCCTCCAGCGCCCGGTACGCGCCAGCCTTGTGCGACGTGCCTTCGAGCGGGTGGACCAAGAGGGGTGCGACCGCGCGGCCTCCGTCGTGCAGGATCGCCGGCGCCTGGTTCGGGGCCGCGCGCCCGCAGTCGGCGACGAACACGACCGGGTACTCCAGTCCCTTGGCGCTGTGCACCGTGGTGAGCCGCACGACGTCGTCGGCCTCGCCCCCCACCGGAGCCTCGGTCTCAGCTTGGGCGCGATCCTGCATGGTGGTGAGGTGAACCAAGAGGTCGTCGAGGCCGCGGCGGCCCCCGGCGTCGAGTTGGCGCGCGAGCTCAACGGCCTTGCGCAGGTTGGCCGCCGCGCGATCGCCGCCCGGCTGCAGCAACGCCACCTCATAGAGTCCCAGCTCGACGAGGGCGCGCTCCACCGTATTGGCAAGCGCACCGCCCACGGCCTCACGCCGCAACGCCTGGATGGTGGCGACGGCCGCGGCGTGTCTTCCGCCGCCAAGCGCCTCGTCCACGAGGCGCTCCCACGGATCGCGCGGGTCGTCGGGATCAGGGGCGAACCAGCGCAGCAGCTCGTCGTCGGTCGCCCCCAGCGCGGGGCCCGTCACGGCGCACGCCAGCGCGAATCGGTCGCGCGGGTTGTGCACGACGCGCAACACGTTCACCAGGTCGACGATCTCGTCGGCCTGGAAGTACCCGCGGCTCTTCTGCGTGTGGAACGGCACACCGCGCGCCTCAAGCGCCGCCTCGTAGATGGACAACGACGTGCTCGCGCGGAAGAGGATCGCAATGTCGCCGTAGCGCAACGAGCCGCAGCTCTCCTGGGTAGGCTGCCCGGCCGCGTCGCGGACGGGCTTGAGGCGCGGCGTCGGCGCGTGAACCAGCGCGTGGATCTCGGCTGCGATCCAGGCCGCCTCACGCTCGCGCACGTCATCGATCTTCGCCTCGTCCCCACCATCCACGATGACGAGGTCCAGGGCTGTTGCCGTGGAAGGCAAGAAGGCACCCGCCGCGACCAAGGGCTCGTACTCCACGCCCGCCGCGCCTCCGGCGAACAGCGCACCATTGAGGGCATTGACGCTCGCCACGAGCGGCGGACACGCCCGGTAGGACTCATGCATGGGGAAGGTGCGGGCCGCATCCATGCGCTCGCGCTCACGCTGGATCACGCGCACATCGGCTCGGCGGAAGCGGTAGATGCCTTGCTTGGGGTCGCCCACTGCGAATTGTGGTACGCGCGCCGCGGTCTCGCGCAGGTACTGCAGCAACTCAGCCTGGAGCGGGTTGGTGTCTTGGAATTCGTCCACGAGCAGGGCATGCGGCGCGAGATCCAGCGCCTCGCCCCGCGCGTGGGCGGCGCGCAGCAGATCTCGCGCGCGCAGTTCAAGATCCGTGAAGTCAAGCGCGGAGCACGCGTGCTTCTGTTGACTGTAGGCGTTGTCGTAGGCCGTCAGTAGCACCTTGAGGGCCGGCAGGACGGTCGTGCGTCCGACGCGATCGAGCTGCAAGTCGGCAACGGCGCCCAGCGCCGCCTCGAGTTCCTTGCGCGCGGTGACGTAGGCCTTGGCGCGCGACGCCGAGAGCGCCTTGACGCTGCCAGCGATGTCGGCCAACGCGAACGCCGCCTCAGCCCGCCCCGCGCGGACGTCGGGCAAGATGGCCTGCAACTGCGCCATCGTTCCGTCGAATGCCGGACGCTTGTCATCGGACAAGCTCAGCCCGAAGGGCACGAAGGCCGCCACGGCCTCGTCCACGACGGCGAGCGCTGCGGCCTCCGTGAGGTCCGTGCCTGGCGGCGCGAACCACTCGAGATCCGCCACGTCCACCCCGGCGCCGCGCACGCGGGCGAGCAGCGAACGAAGATGTGCGCGGCCGTCGCCGGGCAGCAGCGAGAGCGCGGCGCCGAGATCCGGCTGCTCGTCGTGGATCCGCTGCTCAGCGAGGTGGACGGCCTCATCCAAGATCAGGTCGGCCGCGAGGGCATCGAGCACCTGGAAGGCGGGATCGACGCCCGCCTCCACGGCGTGCTGCCGCAGGATCGACGCGCAGAAGGCGTGGATCGTGCTGATCGGCGCAAACTCCACGTCGGCCCGCCAGCCCTCGAGTCGCTCGGCGTCTTCCGCCGACGCCGACTGGGCCAACGAGCGCAGCAATGCGGCGATGCGGCGACGCATCTGAGCGGCAGCCTTATCGGTAAAGGTCAGCGCGGCGAGTCGGCGCAACTCGACGGCGCCACCGGAGACGAGGTGCACGAAGCGCTCAGACAGAACGCGCGTCTTGCCGGACCCGGCGCCCGCAGTGACCAACGCGTCGTCGAACGTACACGTGACCGCGCGCTCCTGCGCGGGGGAGAGCGGAGGCCGGCTCATGCGTCGCCTCCAGCGGCTTCCGCCTGCGCGAGTGACGCTTCGAGCGCGCGGATGTCGGGGCGACACACGGCTCGCCACGGACAATCGGCGCACGTGCCCCGCGCCGCGGGCGCAAGCCGGTGGTCGGCGGCGCGCGCGCGCCGAATGACGTCTGCGGCCGTCGCCTCAGCGACATCGAGTCGGGCACGGAACGCCTCGCTGGGCTCCGACCAGAGCGCCTTGTTCTCGCGGCGATGCGCCAGGATGTCTTCGGCGGCTGCGTCGTGCAGGCCACGCCGCATGCGAGCGAGACCGGCCAGCCACTCGAGCCCCACGACGCGCGTGCCGAGGCGAGCCTCGATGGCGCGCGCATAGAGGGGCAGCTGCAGATCGCGGCCGTCCTTGGCCGCACCGGCCGCCATGTCGGCAGCGGTGACGCTGCGCTTGTAGTCGGCGATGACGGCGAGTTCGCCCTCAAGACCCGGCCACGTCCCGCGGTCGATGCGGTCAATGAAGCCGCCGAGACGGAAGCGAGCGTCGGGCGGACCGAGCTCAACCGCCGTTTCGCCGCCGAACGCGTATTCAAAGCCAGCGCTCCACGGCCGCAGCGGACCCTGCGTGCCCTTCTCCCGGTCGCGGAGCAGGTCGACGACGCGCAGGAGTTCGTGGCGCAGCAGGAGCGCCTCGAGCCCCTGGGCACCGGCGTCGGCCGCGGCCGCCTCGGCCACCGACGCCGCAGAGCGCGTGGGCTCGCGCAGGGCGAGCTCGAACGCGGTGTGCAGGGCCTTGCCCCGGGCGCGGTTGTCGTAGACGGGGCCTTCGAGCGTGGCGTCGTCCTGGGGCACGCGTGCGACGTACGCGAGGAAGAAGCGGTGCGGGCACGCCACACCCTGGTTGAGCCGCGACACGGAGACTTCGCGCGTCTGCGCCTCGAACGCGGCGCGCACGCGCGGGAGTTCCGCCGGGGTGTAGGCCAGCGGATC
>JAQBWE010000238.1 GCA_027625315.1 Planctomycetota bacterium | reverse complement strand
CGGCCCCTGATCCTGCCTCAGCTTGCGTCCTTGCCGGCCGAATCGGTCTCGTCCCTTCGAATAGGGGTGAGCGGATACGTTTCGCCGCGCGGGCTCGGCGTCAGCGGCCGAAGCGGCGCTTGCGGTGTTGGTACGACCGCAAGATGCGGAGGAAGTCGACCTTGCGAAACGACGGGAAGTGCACGTCGGTGAAGAACAGCTCTGAGTACGCGGCTTGGTAGAGCAGGAAGTTGCTTAACCGCGACTCGCCGCCCGTGCGGATGATCAGATCCGGGTCATCGCCGCCCGTGTAGAGGTGTTGGCCGAGGACGGTCTCGTCGATGTCCTCGCGCTTGAGCTCGCCGCGCTCGACTTTGCCGATGATCGTCTGCATCGCATCGCAGATCTCCTGGCGCCCGCCGTAGGCGATGCAGAAGTTCAAGCGCGAGCCCTCGTGCTTGGCGGTGGCGTGCTCGACGAGACCGATGGCGGCCTGCACATGCGCGGGGAGCAGGTCCGTGCGTCCAAGGACTCGCACGCGCACGCCATTCGCGAGAATGCGATCGTCTCGCGCGAGCTCGGCCAGGCGCGTGGCGAACAGTCCCATCAGCGCGTCGACCTCGTCGTCGGCGCGCTGAAAGTTCTCCGTCGAGAACGCATAGAGCGTCATCGTGCGCACGCCGATCTCACGACCCCACTCCACGAGGGCCTCGACGGTGTCGGAGCCCAATCGGTGGCCTTCCCACGGGAGCTGGCCGTTGGCCTGGGCGTGGCGGCGGTTGCCGTCCATGATGAAACCGACGTGGCCGGGAACCGGCGCCTGCCGAATGTCCCGCATCAGCGCGCCTTCATACGCCCGGTAGACCAAGCGCCGGATCGGCTCAGGCAGGCGCGGGCGGGGCAGCGGCATGCGCGCGAGGGTACCCCGCCGCCGCGGAACCCTGGCCTCGCGGACCGGGCGTGGATGCGGCCGGTCCTCAGGGCGTCGACGTGACGCTCGCCGCGGCCAACATGCCGGTCAGGACGGCGCCGCAGGGCGCGGCGAGCTTCAAGGTGGCCACCTCATCCGCGCGTGTGCGTCCGCGGTTCAGGATCGCGATGGGCAGACCTGCGCGCGCGGCGGCTCGTACAAACCGCAGCCCCGAGAACACCATCAGGGAACTGCCGACGACCAGCATGGCATCGCTCGACGCTAGGGCGTCGTAGGCGCTGGCCACGCGCCCCGGGGGCACAGAGGCGCCGAAGAACACCACGTCGGGCTTCAGCATGCCCCCGCAAGCGCTGCACGGCGGCACAACGAACTGGTCGGTGTTGATCTCGAGGTCGGCATCGCCGTCCGGCGCGCTGGGGGCCACGCGTCCGAGCCAGCCTGGGTTCGCAAGCTCGAGTCGCTCCTGGTAGGTGGCCCGCGACGTGGGGGCCTCGCAGTCTAGACAAGCGACATCTGCGATCCGGCCGTGGAGATCCAGGACCTCGCGACTCCCGGCGGCCTGGTGGAGCCCGTCCACATTCTGGGTCACGAGCAGGCTCACGCGCTGCTGGGCCTCCAGGCGGGCGAGGCCCACATGCGCGTCGTTGGGGCGCGCCGCGGCCATGCGCGGCCAGCCGATCATGCTGCGAGCCCAGTAGCGACGGCGCGCCGACTCCGAGCGCACGAACTCCCCGTGTCGCAGGGGTTCCTGCCGTTTCCACTGGCCGTCATCGTCGCGGTAGTCCGGGATGCCGGAGCCGGTCGAGCAGCCCGCTCCGGTGAGCACGAACAGCCGCTTGGCCGCACCGACGAACGCCGCGAGCGCGCGTACGGCTGTTCTGAGCTCGGCATCCGGCGGAAGCCGAGGTTGGGTGGCGCCCACGCCCCGTCAGTCGCGCGAGAGGAAGAGGCTCAGGACGTACCAGAACATCAGGGCGACCGAGGCGAACAGCGACAGGGCGGCGCCGACGTAGCGATCTTCGGGGTAGCGCAGCAGCACATTGGAGGTGTCGTACAGGATCGAGGCGCCGGCGAGCGCGATCATGAGTACCGGGAACAGCGTGCCGCCGGACCAGCCGGCGAACGAGCCGATCACGATGAAGCCCAGCGCCGCGACAGCGCCCCAGATCAGGACGCCGCGCAGGAACGAGAAGTCCTTACGCGTGAGGAATACGACGGCGGTGAGCGCTGTGAAGCCGGTGATCGTGACCATGGCCGCGTTCGCGATGACGCCCTGGGCGTGGAACTCTGCGACGTACAGAAGCGGAACGAAGATCAGAGCCTCAGCCACGATGAACCCGGCCAGGGCCGCGTACTGCACAGGCAGGGATGCGGAGGTCAGAGCGAACCGTGAGGCCAGGTAGCCCACGACCATGAACGCGCCAAGCCATAGGAGCCACGGCGCCCCAAACATGGCCCCCGCGATGGACTCCGCCAGGCCCGACCGAAACAGCACAAGCTCCAGCAGGGTGAACGCCATGATCGCCCCGAGGAGGTGTCCATACGTCCGCATGAGGAACGGGGAGCGTGTGGAGGTCTCAGCGCGCTCGTAGCCGGCGGTTCCGCGGGTGCTGTAGTCGCTCATGGTTGGTCCTCTGCTTGGGGCCGAGCGGGTCATTATAGGGTCCACCCCGCCGCTCGCGGAAGACCGGCGAAGGGGGCGCAGCGCGGCCGTCGGCGGCAGGTATCCTCGCGCCCATGCAGGCACAGGGATTGCGCGCGGAGACGGCCGTGGGTTCCGCGCTCCTGCTGCCTGCCGCGCGCTGTGGGGGTCCGCGGTGACGGCGATCCTCGGGCTCGCGGCGTTCTACTGCGACAGCGCCGCCGCCCTGGTGATCGACGGCGAGATCGTGGCCGCCGCGCAGGAGGAGCGCTTCTCGCGCAAGCAACGCGACGCGGGCTTTCCGCATCAAGCGGTCGACTACTGTCTGCAGGAGGCCGGGTTGGCTGCCGCCGACCTCGACTTCGTCGGGTTCTACGACAAGCCGGTCCGGGCATTCGGGCGCCTGCGCGCCGCCTATGGCTCCCACCCGGCCCTCGGCGTCAAGTCGTTCCTGCATGCCTTGCCCCTCTCGCTCCGGCAGCGGCTGCTTCACCCGCGGGCGATTCGACGCGGGCTCAGCCGTCGGCTGCGCCGGCACCTTGTGTCTGGTGACCACCAAGTCGCCCGGGCCGCGAGTGCCTTCTACCCCTCGCCGTTCGAAGAGGCGGCGATCCTCATCCTCGACGGGATCGGGGAGTGGGCCACGGCGTGCTACGGCGTGGGGCGAGGCTCAGAGCTCGAGATCACCCGCGACCCCGACTACCCCCACACCCTCGGCATGTTGCACGCCGCGTGCGCTTCGTTCTGTGGCTTCAGCGCCCGGCCCGGGGAGTACGGCTTCATGGGCCTCGCCGACTATGGCGAGCCACGCTACGCCGAGCTGATTCGCGAGCAGCTGCTGGATCTGCGAGCCGACGGCTCCCTGCGTCTCGACCTCTCGTACTTCACGTCGTGCCATGCGCAGCGGCGGACCGGACGCAAGTTCGCGAGTCTCTTCGGCCGGCCGCCGCGTGCTCCGGAGGCGCCCATCACACCGAGCGACGTGGATCTGGCCGCCTCGGTTCAGCAGGTGACCGAGGAGGTCGTGCTCCGTCGGGTGCGCCACGTGCGCGCGATCACAGGCATGCGTCATCTGTGTCTGGCCGGTGCGGGCGCGCTGAGCAGCGTCACCAACAGCAAGGTAGTGGCGGAGGGCCTGTTCGACGAGGTGTGGATCCAGCCGGCGGCGAGCGAGTCCGGCGCCGCGCTCGGTAGCGCGCTCCACATCTGGCACCAGGTGCTCGGCCACTCACGCGCGCCTGCGGCCAGCGATCGTCAGCAAGGGAGTCGGCTTGGGCCGCAGTTCACGACCGCCACGATCGAGTACTTCCTGCGCTTGGAGCGGGCCCGGTTTCTGCGCTTCGACGACGAAGGCGAGCTGTGCGCCGCGGTCGCCGCACATCTGGCCGAGGGACGCGTCGTGGGGTGGTTTCACGGCCGCATGGAGTTTGGTCCTCGCGCGCTCGGTGGCCGCAGCGTGCTCGCGGATCCGCGCAGCCCGACGATGCAGCGTCAGCTGAACCTGCAGCTCAAGGGCCGCGAGTCCTTTCGCCCCTTCGCGGCCTCGGTTCTGCGTGAGCGGGTCGGCGATTGGTTCGACCTCGGTGGCGCGCGCGAGAGTCCGTACCTAGCGCTCGTTGCCTCCGTGGCGCCGTCCAAGCGGTTGCCCGGGCACGCGGATGGGCCCCCGGCTGTGGGTGCCTCACACCCCGACGCGCTGCCGTCCATCGTGCCAGCGGTCACACACGTAGACGGGTCCGCCCGCGTGCAGACCGTCGATCCGGTCCGTTCGCCTCGCTTCCACCGGCTGCTCTCCGCCTTTGAGGCGGCCACGGGCTGTCCCGTGCTCATCAACACAAGCTTTAACGTGCGAGGCGAGCCCATCGTGTGTACGCCGGCGGATGCTTGGCACTGCTTCCTGGGCACGGACATGGACGTGCTCGTTCTCGAGGACTTAGTGCTTGAGAAGGAGGACCAGCCGCGTCGTCTCATCCGGTTGCCGGATGCGCACGTCGCCCGGTTCGAGTTGGACTGAGCCCCGGACGGCCTCGGCCGCCGCGGCCACGGCGGCCGCGGCCGGGCGCGCCGTCCGGGGCATCCCGGCGTACCCTCA
>JAQBWE010000237.1 GCA_027625315.1 Planctomycetota bacterium | reverse complement strand
GGCCTCGGCCTTCGCGGCCTCGTCCTTGGAGCGCACGATCTTGCTCTCCACGATCGCCACCGCGGAGCTCAGCACCATGTAGATGGCCAGCGCCGCCGTGTAGTTGTAGAGGATGAAGGCGAAGATGATCGGCAGCCACTTCATCATCTTCATCTGCTGAGCCTGCTGCTCGTCGGCCGGCTTGGGCATGTTGCGCGTGTGCAGGATCGACAGGCCGACCATCAGGATGGGCAGCAAGTTAATGCCCTCCACCCAGAAGAAGCCCAGGTCGATCACGCGTGAACCGAAGTCGATCAAGCGGTCCGGACCGGCGAGGTCCTGGATCCACATGAACGGCGTGCCGCGCAGCGTGTACTCAACGCGCAGCGCCGAGAACAGCGAGAAGAAGATCGGAATCTGGATGAGCATCATCAAGCAGCCCGATGGGAAGCCCACGCCGTGTTCGCGGTACAGCTTCATCTGCTCGTCGCGGAGCTTCTTCGGATTGTTGGCGAACTTCTTCTGCAGCTCGGCAACCTTGGGCTTCAGCTTCGCGACCTTGCGGCCGTAGTTGCGCATCGAGAGCTGGTTGCGCACCGACAGCGGCATGAGACCGCCGCGCACGACCAGCGTCATGAGGATCACCGCCAGGCCCGCACTACCGAGCAGCCCCAGCCAGAAGTCGTAGATCCACATCAGGATGTCGGCGACGAAGTCGGGCGCGTTGGGATAGGTCACGAGCGAGCCGAGTGGCTTGTACGTGTCCGAGCTCAGCACCGAGCGCTCGTTCGGACCCAGGAAGAAGTGAAACACCTGGGCTGAGGCGGGCGTTCCGCGCTGCACAGGCAGGCGGGCCACGACCCAGCAGTTCAGGAGATCCGGCACGCCCTGGCGGATGCGGTCGTTGACGCGCACCTGCGTGGTGATGTCGATGCCGCGCTCGTCCTTGTAGAACCGCGCGAGATTCTCTTCGTAGCGACCGCGCTGGCTGGCGTCCTCGCCCGTGGCCCAGTAGTGCAGCACCTCGGGCTCGTTGGGCCCGGGCACGCGGTAGAGCACGGTGAGGAAGTAAGCCGAGCGCACGCCAAACACGGCCAATCGGCGCCGGTTCACGCCCTCGCTGGGCAGCTCCTGCAGGCCGATGCCGTGCGCTTGCTCGGTCTCCTCGTGGAGGTCCGCGTCCGCCGTGTCGCGCCAAACCGCGATGCTGGGGTTGGCGAACGCGCTGCGGATGTACTCACGCACCTGGCCGGCGGACGTAATCAACGCGAGGTCCACGCTGGTGGCCGTGCTCGTCGCACCCGCCTTGGCGTGAACACTGAGCGCGAGCGAGAGGTCGTAGCGTTCCGCGCCGCGCGAGAGGATCCAGCGCTTGGTGTGGACCAGGCCCTCAGGCGTCTCGAAGGTGTAGATCGCGTCATTCTCGGCCGTCGCCTGCTCGGCCGCCTCGTCGCGGGTCCACGGCAGGTCGGGGCTGCGCAGGGGGCCCGCGGGCAACTCAGTGCGCCCGGCGCCGCCCGGCGATGCCGGCGGCGTCACGGCCGTATCGTCGGTCGAACCCATGAGCAGCGTGGGGTCGATCGGCAGCACCAAGTCAAACGCGCTCTCGTGGTCCTCTTCCGTCGCGCGCTTGAGGCGCACGCTCTCGAGCGCACCGCCCTGGCTCGTGACGACGACTTCAAGTTCCTCGCTCGTCAGCGTGGTGCGGCTGGGAGCCACAGCGGCCTGGGGGTGCGGCGCTGCGTCTGTGCCCGGATCCTCAGGCGCCGGATCATCCGGGGCCGGCACGCCCGGCGCGGGACCCACGCCGCCCTTCGCCTTGCTGCCCCCGGCCTTGCTGCCCTTGTCGTCAGCGCCCTTGGCGCCGTCGGCCGCGCCGTCTTCGGCCGGGTCGCCCTCGGCCGGGACCGTGTCCTGCTCCGGCGGGCGTGGTGCACAGCCGCGGCCCGTGAGCGCGCTGTAGGCGATGACGCTGAAAATCGACAGCACGACAGCCAGGAGCATGCGGCGTTCCATGTCTGACTCGGCCTCCGGGGGTGGAATCGCGCAGTGTAGGGCGATGCCGCGGGTGCTTCTCCCGGGGGGCCGACCGATCCGCCGCTTTCTAGGGCTCAGGCACTGCGGGCGGCCAAGATCTGAGAGACCTGAGGGCGGAGCCGACCGGGGCGCTGCGCCTAGCGGCCGACGAGCCTCTAGCGACCGACGAGCCTCTAGCGACCGACGAGCCTCTAACGACCGACGAGCAGGCGATCGGCGAGGAAGTTCGGGATCCGTTCCTCGGCGTAGATCTTGTCGACGGTCGTCTGGACGTCGTACTCGAGCCGGTGGAAGCGCACGATGTTGCCGTCGAAGGTCACGTAGGACGTGCGGTTGTCGCCATCGCGCGGCTGACCGACGCTACCCGTGTTGATGAGCACCTTTCGATCGGCACCGAGCTTGCGCAGATCGATGGCGTTGCCCAGCGCATCGGGCGAGGCGTGCTTCATGTCGGACGTGTAGATGTGCGGGATGTGGCTGTGGCCGATGAAGCAGACCTTCTTGATGAGGTCGAAGATGCCCGCCATCTTCTCGGTGTTGCGGGAATCAGCCGGCACGACGTACTCACGCGTGGGTACGCGCGGGCTGCCGTGGGTGTACATGACGTCCTCGTCCTCGACGACCTGCTGCATCGTGCCGAGGAAGTTCCAGAGGTCGTAGTTCTCGGTGCGGTCGTACTCGGTGGAGTTCAGCTGGTCCTTGGTCCACTCGAGCGAGGCGCGGGCCTTCGGGTTGAAGTCCTCGCCGTAGAACATCACGGCCTCCTCGTGGTTGCCCATGATGGCGACCTCGGAGGAGTAGAGGAGCTTGAGGCACTCGCGCGGGTTCGGGCCGTAGCCGATGACGTCGCCCAGGCAGACCATGCGCCGGACGCCGCGCTCATCCATGTCCTCGAGGACCCGCGTGAGGGCCTCGATGTTCGAGTGGATATCGGCAAGTAGGGCGATCGACACCGGGCAGAACTCCGTCGCGCCCGGGGACGGAAGCCGCAGCCGGGGCCCGGACATTATGCGGACGCGGCCGCCCAAGTCAGCGGGGAAATCGGCCCCGCGCCGACACGGTTGTTCGGGACGCCGACAACGATATGTATGGTACGTAGGGTCTTGTAGGCACCAGGGATAGGGGTTCGCGGCCTAACGCCGGCCGGGAGTTCTCGCGAAGGAGCAGGATGCGCTGTCCGTTCTGCAAGGTCGACGACGACAAGGTCATCGACTCCCGGGCCTCCGGGGACGGCTTTGCCATCCGCCGCCGCCGGGAGTGCGTGGCCTGCGAGCGTCGCTACACGACCTACGAGCGCATCGAAGAGTCCCCCCTCCGTGTCATTAAGAAGGACGGGGTCCGCGAGCCGTTCGAGCGCCGGAAGGTGCTCCTCGGTCTCGTGAAGGCCTGCGAGAAACGTCCCATCCCGATTGCCACGCTCGAGGCCATGGTCGAGCGCATCGAGAACCGCGTACTCGAGGAGTACGAGAGCGAGGTCCCCGTCCAGTACATCGGCGAGCTCGTCATGGGGGAGTTGAAGAACGAGGACCAAGTGGCCTACGTTCGGTTTGCCTCCGTCTATCGCGAGTTCAAGGACATCAACGAGTTCATGGACGAGCTGCGCGGGATGCTCCGGGTGGGCTCCAAGCGCGCCGGGGCGCTGCGCAAGGGCGCCGCTCGCAAGCCCAAGGCGCCCAAGAAGGCCGCTGGAGCGAAGTCGTCGGGCGCGAAGGCCGCGAAGCCGAAGGCGGACGGCGGCGGCGGTCGCAAGGCGTGAGCCCCATCCGGCAGGTACGCAAGCGCGACGGAAGACTCGTGCCCTTCGACCGCGACAAGGTGGCCGAGGCCATCTTCCGGGCGGCGCAGGCGGTCGGCGGCGCGGATCGGTTCTTGGCCGAGGAGCTCGCGGGGGTCGTCGTGGCCCGCCTGCACGCCCTGCAGGCCGAGCGCGGCCCCGGCATGCCGCCGAGCATCGAGGACGTCCAGGACCTCGTCGAGCGGGTGCTCATCGACTCCGGGCACGCCCGCACCGCCAAGGCCTACATCCTCTACCGCGACCGCCGGGCTGAGGCCCGGGCGGCGCGTGCCGCGCCTGACCCCGCCGAGGGCGAGGGCTTGCCGCCGGCCCTGGTGGGGGACGAGCTCGGCGTGTGGCGCTTCTCGAAGGCGCTCCTTGTGGATCGCCTCGTCGAGGGCGAGGCGCTCACCCGCGCCGAAGCCGAGGAACTCGCGCGGGCCGTCGAGGTGCGCGTGCTCAAGTCCGCCGCGCCGCGGCTCTCGCCCGGGCTGCTTGACACCTTGGTGCGGGCCGAACTTTTCGAGCGTGGTTGGCTGCGGCATGCGCTGCGCCCGCGCGCGCCTGCTCTGCCGGAGCGCCTCGTGCGATCGGCCCTGGAGCAGGGCCCCGACGATCGCCTGGGGCACGACCCCGCCACCCTCACGGAGAGCATCGGCGAGGCCGTGTTCGCCCGTCACGTGCTCGAGCCCGCCTTGCCGCCCGCCGTGGCCGAGGCCCATCGCGTGGGCGACATCCACATTCACGACCTGGGCGCGCCGCTGCGGCTCGCCTCCATGGCCCTGTCCGCGCCCGAGGCCGCGGCCGCTGAGCTGGGTGGCGAGCACTTCTCGCGCGCGGGCGGAGCCCGCCGGGCGTTCGCCGCGCTGGAGAGCCTCTTGCTGCGGCACG
>JAQBWE010000236.1 GCA_027625315.1 Planctomycetota bacterium | reverse complement strand
GACGTTCCGCGCCGACGGAGTCCAACGAGGAGCAAGGCGAGCAGGTAGTAGCCCAGCCAGCACCAACGGGCCGTGAACAGCAAGGCGATCGGATCCAGCACCCAGGCCCGCAACCCACCCCCGATCCAGGCCCAGAACCCACGCCACTCAACCTCGTCAAAACCGAGGAAGTCGAAGGCGAAGTCCTCCGTCCTCGCCTCGCCCGGCGCCTCCCGTACGCCTGTGATGCTGCCAGCATCCGCCGCCCGGCGATCCGGCGGCGTCGGGTTCAAGGCGATCCAGCCGGCCCCGTCCAGGTACATCTCCGTCCACGCGTGGTAGTGCGAGCCACGCAGAATCACCGTGCCTCGTTCCTCGAGCTCGTCGCCGCCCCAGAAGCCGCGCACATACCGCGCAGGGTGGCCGAGTGAGCGCAGCATCAGCGTCAGCGCGAACGCGAACGGCTCGCAGTGCCCCTCGCGGGTGCGTTCGACGAAGTCCACGAGCGGATTGCGCCGGTCGAGCGGGGCCATCTTCAGTGTGTAGGTGAAGTCCTCGCTCCGGAGCCACGAATCGAGGCGCCGGGCACGGCGCCACGGATCGGTTTCGGCGCCAACCACCGCGCGCGCACGTCGCTCCAGCGGATGCAGCACGTCCGGCGGGACTTGCAGGTAGCTCGTTTGCGGCGAGACCGCGCTGTCCGAACGGCGCCCGACGAGATCGCGATCCTCAGACAGCGGCGGCATGTAACGCTGGACGACCACGTCGCCGGCGCGAAACGGGATGGGCGCCGCCAAGGCCTCGTCGTCGGTTCCGACGACTTGCGCGGGCGCGAGGATGCGCCCGTCGCGCCGAATCTGTACGGCCATCGCGTTCGGCTGCAAGAACAGCCGCCGGTTGCCGCCCTTCAGCAGCTCGATGCGCAGCGTCACACGCTGGCCGCTGGCCCCGGCGTGGGCGAGCGGGATCCAGCCGTCGGGTCGGAAGTCGTCCCCATCGCGGTACACGTGAGGGCGCGACTCCGCGGCCAGCGTGTCGCGCCACACGCCACGCACGTCGTACTCGTCCTGCACGTTCTCACGCAGGATGACCGTCGGCGGCAGACCTGTGCCTTCCAACAGCGCGACCTCGTAGAACGGCTCGATGTTGCGCTTGATCTCCGCCACGGAGCCGAGCGGCGCGCTGCCGCCGGGTCCCGTGCTTGCAAACGTCGTGGGCGCCGCGCCGGGGGCTGCTCCGTTCTCATCCTCTGCGGCGTCGGCGGAGTCAGTCCCTACGACTTCCAGATCTCCCCGCGGGCCCAAATGACCTGGGAGCTCGAAGTTGCGCGGCGCCGCAAGGTAGAGCAATCCTCCGAGCGGCAGGCCGAGTACGAGCAGCACGAGGGTCGTGCGCACGGCCGCGCCCAGTGGCAGCGCCGAGAGGTCCCCAGCGCGCACGCGGCGAACACCCGTGTCGGGCGTCTCATCACGCTCAAGCGCCGCGGCGCGCTCGAACACGAGCAGCGTCCACACCAGGGCCGCGAGGTACACGCCGACGAGAATGAGTCCGGCACGACCGGGGACCGCGAACGCGATGCCGGTCGCGTGGACGGATGAAAACAGGATCACCAGGAAGCTGCTGAAGGCGCGCTGGCGCCAAAGCAGGGCCAGGGCCTCGAACAGGCACGTCACTTCCATCAGTGCCCAGAGGGCGTTCGGCCCGTCTACGGCCCCACCGGTGCTCAAGCGATGCAAGACGTACGCGAGACTCGCGGCCGCCACGGAGCAGCCCAGTGCACGCAGCGCGACCAACGGCAGCATCCGACCCGTATGCCGTCCGAGAGAGAGCCGAGCCCACGCGGTGAGCACAAAGAGAACGGCGAACGTCGGCTCGAACGCGGGCGCCTGGGCGACGGCGATCACGCCTATGGTTGCGAGCAGGACGGCGGCCCCGGTGAGCGGCAGACGGCGAGCGGCGGTCGTCATGCGAGCCCTCGTACGAAGCGCGCCAGCGCGGCACGCTGCGCGGAAACGACGAGGCCGCGTCCCGCACGGCCGGCCGCCGCCTTCAACTCTGCTTCGAGGTTGGTCTCGGCGGCCGCGGCCACATAGAGCACCGTGCGTCGCGCGCTCGCGGTACCCAGGCGCCGCAGCGCAGCGCGCGGACGACGACGCCCCTGGGCGCCGACCCGCGCCAAGGCATCCAGTCCGCGCTCCAGACCGCGGCCATCGCCCGGGCTCGTGATGCGCGCATCTGTGCCCAGCTCCAGCGTCACGTGGAGCCGCTCAGCAACGCATGCTCGCCAGATCGTCGCGCTAGCCGACACGGCGCGCTCGAAGGTCGACGCGGCGCGACCCCCCGGCGGTCCCCCACGGCCCAGCACAATCAGGACCTCCCGACCCTCCTCGCTCCGCCACTCGCTGACGGTGACCACGCCTCTCCGCGCGGTCGAGCGCCAGTGAACGCGGCGCGGATCATCGCCCTCGCGGTACTCGCGGATGCCGTAGATGAGCTCGTCCCCGCGGGCCAGCCGGCGCCGGGCCTGGGCCTGCTGCCGGCCGCGCAGGAGCCGCAGCAGATCCGCAGACACGCGCCCTTCGCGCGGTCGCACGAGCAACCGGCCCTCCAACTCGAAGAGGCGCTCGGCGCGAAAGATGCCCAAGGGGAAGCGACTGGTCAGCTTCAGCGGCTGGCGACCAAACTCGATCTCCCCTCGTCGGGCGAAGGTGAGCTCGGCCTCGCAGCCGACGGACGTCGCACCCCGCACCGCGGGCACGTCGACCACGAAGCGAACGGGCTTCGTGCCCGCCGCGGGCCGATCTTCGAGCTCAAGGCCCACGCGGGTCGGGCCGCCACGGTGCTGCACCGACCAGGCGATCGGCGTTACCGCGCCAGCCCGGGTCCGCAGGGGCAGCGTGCGCTGAACCGCGAGGCCGCGCAGATTCGCCCGGGCCACGAACCAAGCCACCACGGCGCATCCGAATGCCAGCGAGCCGAGCAGGAACGCGAGGTGAGCTCGGAATCCGAGCAGGAAGAGCGAGAAGGCCCCGAGCGTCCAGAGATAGACGGTGCCCTGCTGCGTCGGCCGCACCCGAGTCGGTGCTTCCGCCCGTTCGCCCCCAGGCGTGCCGGGTTCCTTCCGCTGGGCGGCCTTGTCCACTGCCTGAGTATACGGACGGGCGGGCGACCGGTTCGCGGACCCCGCCCCGGGGCGGGGTAGCCTCGGTCCGTGACGAAGATGCGCGAAGCCGTTGGTGCCTCCCTGCTTGTGGCGGTTCTCGCTACCGCTGGCTTTATCTGGTTCGTCCTCCGAGAGGGCCGGACGGCGGTGGCCCGCGTGGAGGCGGAGGACTTGGCCCTTGCCGCCGTGCGCCGCGTGGCCGCGGCCCAGGCGCAGCAGCACGCGCGCCACGGGCACTATGGCTGGCTTGAGGACCTGCGCGCCGCTGGCCTCCTGGGCGAGATCGCGGTGCGCGAGTTGGACGGCGTGCTCGTGGGCTCCACCCCGCGCTACCGGCTCGACGTTCTGCTACCTGCCGCGACGGGCACGGGCGAAGCCATCGCGCTCGTGGCGCGCGGCGATGCACGCTTCAGCGAGCGTCTCGCGCGGCTGCACTTCAGCGTCGTGGCCCGACCGCTCGACGAGGACGAGGCCGGTTGGCGCACCTACCTGCTCGACGAACGCGGGCGCGTGTACGTCAACGAGGGTGTGAGCGACCCGCAGACCCGCCGGCTGCCGCCGCTGCCCGTTGTCGTCGTGCCCGAGAACGGGGGCCTGACCCCCACCGGACTGCGCTGGTGGCCGCTGGACGACCTGCCGCCGCGCTGAGGGTGCCGGGCAGGCCCGCGCTCGCACGCGACTACGCCGTGAAGCGCACTCCGGTGCCGGGCACCAAGCGCCCGATCGAGAACGCCTCTTCGCCCGCAGCGCGCAGGGCAGCCAGGGCCTTGGCCTCGTCGGCCGCATCCACGATCACGACCATGCCACAACCCATGTTGAACACGTGGTACGCCTCATCGCGGTCCAACGCCGCGGTCTCGAGGATCCACTGGAAGATCGGGTTCGGGCTCCACGCCGTGCGATCGATCTCGGCTCCCACACCCGCGGGCAGAACGCGCGGCAGGTTGTCCTGCAGGCCTCCGCCGGTGATGTGCGCCAGACCGTGAATATCGACGTCGTCGCGCACAGCGCGCATGGCCGGCAAGTACGAGCGATGAGGCCGCAGGAGCGCGTCGCTCAGGCTCTCACCGAGACCCCCGGGGTCGCGGTCCATCTCAGGATCGTCGCGCTCGATCAACGAGTTCACGAGGCTGAAGCCGTTCGTGTGGAGACCATCGGATCGCAGGCCGATGAGCGCATCGCCCGCCTTGACGCCGCGCGGCCAGATCTTGGCCCGGTCCACGACGCCCACAATGCAACCCACGATGTCGAACTCGTCGGGCTGGTAGACACCGGGCATCTCGGCCGTCTCGCCGCCGAGAAGCGCCGCGCCGGCCGCACGGCAGGCCTCGACGATGCCGTCGATGACCTCACCAAACACGGCGGGATCCAGCACGCTCGACGCGAAGTAGTCGAGGAAGAACAGCGGCTCGGCCCCCTGAACGAGGATGTCATTCACGCAGTGGTTGACGATATCCACGCCCAGGCCCCGCACGCGCTTGGCGTGCACGCCCGTCCGAACCTTCGTGCCGACGCCGTCGTTCGTGGCCACGATGACGGGG
>JAQBWE010000235.1 GCA_027625315.1 Planctomycetota bacterium | reverse complement strand
CCAGGGGTTCCGCGACTCCTTGCAGCATCCACGCTGCTCGAACGGAGCGAGAGCAGCGTGGGGGCACGAGGCCTCGGGAGTCATCGAGAATCACCCAGGGCAAAAGCCTCGCCCCCCTGCCCCCAAGCCCCTATCCTCCCCTCCCTCAGAGCCATCCAAGCGGGCCGCGCGACAGAGGCCCCCCTGGCTGAACATCGAAGTGGCTGAACATCGAAGTGATTGTGGAGGACGTGTCCCGTGGCAAACATCCTGGTAACCGGCGCCGGCGGCTTCATCGGCGGCCATCTGGCCCGTAGCCTCATCGACCAGGGACACACTGTGCGCGGCGCGGACGTCAAGCCGCGCGAGCGCTGGTACCAGGTCCACGAGGAGGCAGAGAACCTGTTTGACTGCAACCTCGCTGTCCAGGGCAACGCCAACATCGCAACCAAGGGCATGAACGAGGTCTACAACCTAGCAGCCGACATGGGTGGCATGGGCTTCATCGAAAACAACAAGGCTTTGTGCATGCTCTCCGTCCTGACGAGCACGCACGTCCTCGAAGAAGCGCGCGTCAACGGCGTGGAGAAGTTCTTCTACTCCTCCTCGGCGTGTGTCTACGCCGCCGAGAAGCAGACCGAAGCTGACGTGACCGCGCTCCGCGAAGCCGATGCCTACCCGGCCATGCCTGAGGATGGCTACGGCTGGGAGAAGCTCTTCTCCGAGCGCATGTGTCGGCACTACGCCGAGGACTACGGCATGTGGACGCGCGTGGCTCGCTACCACAACGTCTATGGTCCGCATGGCACCTGGGAAGGTGGGCGCGAGAAGGCACCCGCCGCCGCATGCCGCAAGGTTGCTTTGGCGTCGATCACGGGCGACCTGGGCGTGGAAATCTGGGGCGACGGCGAGCAGACCCGCTCGTTCACCTGGATTGAAGACGGGGTCGAGGGCTCAGTGCGCATCATGAACTCCGACATCGAGTACCCGATCAACCTCGGCAGCAGCGAGATGGTCACGATCAACCAGTTGTTCTCGATCGTTGAGGACATCGCGGGCATCAAGCTTGATCGTTCCTACAAGCTGGACGCTCCGCTGGGCGTGCGTGGTCGCAACAGCGACAACACGCTCATCAAGCAGGAGCTTGGCTGGGCGCCGAGCACGCGCCTGAAGGATGGCATGGCCAAGACCTACGCTTGGATCTACGACGAGGTCGCCAAGGGCGCCACGTCGCTCTAGGGGTTGGGCCTCGGGTCCGCACCCCGAGCACGGCGCGCGGACCAGCGGCTAGCGATCCAGACACCGAGCAAGCCGCCGACGAGGTCGATCAGCACGTCCCACGCGCTGCCGCTGCGGCTTGGCTGGAACGACTGCAGCGTCTCGTCGGTAATGGCAACGACGAGCACGACCCCAAGCGCCGCAAGCCCGCGCCGGGGCACCCGCGCCAGCGCGAACCATGCGAGGACAGCCAGCAGCGCGTAGGCGGGAATGTGGAATGCCTTGCGCGACACGGCGGCGGCCTGATTCGAGGCTGCCTCAGAGAGGCCAAGCGTGTCGTGATAGAAGCCGAAAACCGCCCAATGGCTGGAGGGGAAGCCCCCTGAGGCGCCGACCCAGAGGAGCACACCGCCGAGGAGGACCACACACACCGCCCAGGGCGAGGCGAAACGTACTCATGAACCTCCACGGCCGGATGGCGCTGCCTGGGCACCCACGGACGCACGCCATCCTAAGCCTCCCATCAGTTCGCGGCACGAGGGGCCCAGGGTAGGATCTGCCTCGCCCACGCAGCGCCCCCAAGACTGCCGAGGCAAGGGAGACAGGGATGCGCCCGATCACGTACACGGCATTGGCAACGCTGCTGATCCTCGCCCTCACGGGCTGCCAAACGACCCCGCAAGCAGCCCAACCAACGACGGCTGCCCTCCCCACCCTCACGGCTCCAGCAAGCTTCGAACTACCCGCCGCCTACCGCGTCGAAGACGTCTCTCGAACCGACCTCCGCCGCGAGGTCACAGTCGACTGCCAAGCCTGCGAACCCTGTCGTCTGGGCTGCTGGGATCCCTCCCCCTGCCGCAACCGCTACCTGGACGTGACGGGCTCCTTCCTCCCCAACGTCGGCATCGGCGGCGGCGGCGGTTTCATCTTCAAGCGCACGCCCAAGGCCGACTACGCCCTTGAGCTACACGCCACCTGGCAGTTCCTCGATGACGAGACCTTCGCCGACGACGGCAACCCCGAAGCTGACGACTGGTACCAAATCCGCGCCGGCATGAAGATCATCTCGACCCCCAAGGCCCGCCGCCACCTCACCGGCCGCTTCGGCGCCGTCTGGATCCAGGCCAACGGGGCTCCGAACATCCTCGACAGGCCCGGCGACTACTACGGCATCTACGGGGCCATTGGCTTCGAGACGGACCTCACCCCGCAGATCAGCGTGGGCCCCGAGCTCGCGCTCATGCTCGTCACCGGGGATGATGAGTTCAAGGTCGAGACGCCCGTCCCCCAACTCAACTGGCATTTCATCTACTGGATGGGCGCCCGAGGCGACCGCTGCCTCACGCGTGTGCCCTACGGCGAGATCTACGTCGGCGCAGCCGCCAGCCTCTCGCCTGGCGTCGGCGGTGGTATCGAGTTTGGACAGGTCTTCGCCCGCTCGAGCCTCGCCACATGGTCGCTCGAGCTCATGGCTGGCGGCCAAGACACCACACAGGATCTCTTCTTTGACCAAGACGGCGAGTACGCACAGATCCGCGGCGGCGTGAAGGCCGCCTTCCAGCCGTGCTCCTGCTGCGGCCACTTCACAGCGCGAGCCGGAGCGACCTGGCTACGGAGCACCGCCACGAATGACTTCCTCACGCAGACGGGCGACTACGTCGGCGTCTACGTTGGTGCTGGCTACGAGTGGGATATCGGCAATCGGTTCACCACGGGGCCCGAGCTAGCGCTCAACGCAGTCGCCAGAGAGGGCTCAAGTGACATCGACTTTCTGCCGCAACTCCACTGGCACTTCATCCTGAAGCTCTAGGCCGTGACGCAGCAGACCGCATGGCGGGCTCTTGCGTGGCTCAGCACGCTGGGCGTGCTGGTCATGTGCTTCTTGCCCGGGGATGACGTGCCCTCGGCAGGCCTTGCGGGGCTGGACAAGGTCCTACACTTCGCGGCGTTCTTCGTGGTGGCCTATGCGTGGCGTAGGTCGGGGCTCAGCACGACACGTGTCCTGGCGATCGGCTTGCTGCTCGCTTCAGCCACGGAGCTAGGCCAGCACTGGCTCGTCCCGGGCCGGCAGGGCGACTGGATCGACTGGCTCTCCGACGCTGGCGGCGTAGTGGCGTCGCTCGCTCTTGCTCACAAGCGACAGCAGGGCGCCCAGGGGCCGGCTCAGGCGAGCTAACACCGAGCGCTGCGCCCTCCACCTCTGACGCCACCTTGCTCAAGGTCCGTTACGACCCCGGCGCAAGGACTTCGCGCAACTCAGGGACTCCGAACAGCTCCGGCCACTGCTTCCACTCGGTGAGCGGTCTCGAATCCTTGGGGATGTAGTGGAAGAACAACAGATTGCAGAACGACGCGCGGGTCGGGCTGGCCTGTGGATCGCGGTAGTGCCACTGACTGCTGCCGGAGAACAATACGGCCTGATTCGGCTCCAGGGCGACCGACTCGAACTGCAAGTCCGGTGACTCCTTGATCGCGCGCTCCCAGTCGCTCACGGGCAACGTCCCGGTCTCAGGCCAGGGGACGATCTGGCTGAAATGGATCGGCCACGGTGCCGACTGCTCGATGCACACATCAAGCGTCCACTTGGCTTCCGGGGCGTCCATGTGCACCTGGCACACACCCAATTGCGAGTAGAGGCTCATGAAGTTGTAGGCCGGCTCAACCGGTTCCCCCACGAGGTCGCTGACCAGGCTGGTGAGTGAGTGTTGAAGTTCGGTAAACCACGGGTCGTCGTGCACGACGAAGCGGCCGAAGTTCACGGTCTCGTGCAACTCAAGTTGAGCCATCGAGAAGGTCCGGGAGCGCTCCACGATCCGCGTCAGGATCGCTTCGTCGAACACGGGGGCGAGGTGCTGCAGTTGGAAGTCAGGCCGCGTTCGAAGGACGCTCACGGCCTCTAGAAAGGGCGGCAGCATCTCAGGCCGGTGAGCAGTCAGCCACTCCTTGACCGCCGCGTACTTCCGCAGCCACCGTCCGTCGTACCAGGGAAACGCCTTCTCGCTTGAAGCAGCCCGCATGACCGAATCTTCCCGCATGGTAAGAGGTGCCTGAGGTGGTCTTTCAGGAGGATACTCTGACGGTGTCTCGGGTACGCTCCGCGCCCCCCTGGGTCAGCGTACCTCCGACGGCGTGACGAACCCCACCGCCTCCCCCACGCGGGGCCCGCGCGCTCGCGAACGCACCTCGAGACCGTTCGCTACGACCCCAAACACCCCCACCGCGTTCTCCTGGACCCCCTGAATCCACGCTCGAACCCCACGGACACGCAGCGCCGCCAGCGCGCGTCGCGGCGCGTCCCTCTCGAGGTGTCCCAAGGCTCGCTCGCTCACGCCGCCGGCGGCGTGCGCGGCTCGAAGGGACTGCGGATGTCACGACGCCGGCGGTGCTCAAGGATCCGGTCGATCACGCGCGGGTCGGTGATCGCCGCCACGACCTTCAGCTCGTCGCCACAGCGCGGACATCGCTACGACCCCGGCGCAAGGACTTCGCGCAACTCAGGGATTCCGAACAGCTCCGGCCACTGCTTCCACTCGGTGAGCGGTCTCGAATCCTTGGGGATGTAGTGGAAGAA
>JAQBWE010000008.1 GCA_027625315.1 Planctomycetota bacterium | reverse complement strand
CGCGCGCATTCGCTGACGCGTGCCGACGGCCATCGTCCCCGCGCCCGCGCTCGGCGATGGACTGCTCGCGCTGGTGCTCGCACACCATCTGCGACGTAGCGACCAGCCGGTGTACGTGGTGCACGACGCACTGGGCAAGTTGCGCACGTGGTTGCCGTGGGCCCGCGTCGTCCCGCGCACGGATCTCGACGAGGTGCTGCGTTCGAGCGTACGCGCGTTCGTTGGCGATCCCGCGGCGTTCGCGCACGCGGCCCTGCCGCCCGACACGCTGCGCTTCCGCAAGGCGGACTGGCAGCGGGATGCTCCATATCCCGTTAGCCTTGAGCGCGCGTGCGCTGCGTGGCTGGGCAGCACCCCCTGGTTGAACAGTCCCGGCCTCGTGCGCCCCGACGTACCCGCCGTGGATGCGGCTCGCATCGTGCTCCATCCCACGAGTGGAAACCCACGCAAGAACTGGCCGCCTAAACACTGGCGCGCGCTCGGCGAACGTCTCGCCGGCGAGGGTGCGCGAACCACCGTGCTGCTGGCCGCGAGCGAAGTAGCGGCCTGGCGAGCCGAGGCGGGCGACGCCCTGCCGATCGCCGTGCCCGGTGGGTTGGATGCCGTGGCCTCGTTTCTCGCCGACAGCGCAGGCTGTATTGCGACCGACTCGGGGATCGCCCACCTGGCGGCGGCGGTCGGCTGCCCGACCCTGACGCTGTTCCGCAAGGCCAGCGCGGCCCGCTTCTGGGCCCCCACGTGGGGCCGCACGGCCGCCGTGATGGCGCCCTGGCGACTGCCGGGTGGTGCCGGCCACCGCCTCTGGCGGCACCTGCTCAGCCCGGCGCGGGTCCACGCCGCCTACCGCGCGCTCCGCGGCTGACGCGCCACCGCTTGGCTGCCCCCAGCGGCCCGAAGTAGGGTCATACGCCCGCAGCCCAGGAGTCGGCGCCCACCCCCGGGCGCCCCGGAGGAGTCCCCATGAAGTTCACCCGCTTGCTTCCCGTCGCGCTCTGCGCCATCGCCCTCGTGGCCGCCACGGCCTTCACCGAAGACGAAAAGCCGAAGCCCCTCAGCGCGGCGGAGCTCGAAGCCAAGATGATGGAGTTGGGCGACAAGTATCCCGCGCACGACCGCCTGCAGGCGTTCGTCGGTACGTGGATCATCGAAGGCAAGGGCATCTCGGCCAGCATGGGCGAGTACCCGATCGGCGGCACCGCCGTCACGACCTCGCTGTGGGAAGGTCGCTTCCTAGCAACCACCTACGAGGGCCCCAGCCCCATGGGCACGATCTACGGGACTGGCCACATGGGCTACGACCGGCTCACGAGCAAGTACCAGTCGACGTGGATGATGTCGATGGGCACCACGATCCAGACGAACGCCGGCACGTACGACGAGGCGAGCAAGACCTACACGTTGCTCGGCTCGCTGGCCATGCCCGACGGCTCGACGATGAAGATGCGCCAGGTGACCGTGCTCGAGTCCGCGGACAAGTTCCAAGAGCGCCACTTCCACACGCCGCAGGGCGGCAAGGAAGAGCTCGCTGTTGAGCTGAACTACACGCGCAAGACTGAGTAGCGCAGCTTGACCGGGCGCTCACCACATTAGAACTCGATGCGCCACAGGCCCCAGCGGTCGTCGACCTTCTTCAGGTAGTACGTCCGCTGGGTGCCGCCCCCGAAGTTCGGGTGGGCCCAGAAGATGACCTCGGTATCGGTCTCCTTCTTGATCTTCCCGGTGGCGAGAGTCATCGAGAGGAGCCGCCGCGTGGCGGGCACGTCGCGGTGCAGGGAGCCCGCGACGAACTCAGCGATCCAGGCGTCCTTGAACTCCTCGACGGGCTTCTCTGCCGGCCAGCGCTTGAGTTCCTTGACCTCGAACTCGTACATCAGCGGCCAGTGGAACGCGTCAGAGAGCAGTTCTTCGCGCGCCATGTGGTAGCCGAAGCCAAACTTGAGGAAGGCCTGCTTCCAGGTGGTGGCCGGCTCGCGCGGATCAACCGCCACGCGCTCGCCACCAAGTCCGCCCGGCACGATCTGGACAGGACCGGTCGCGCTGACCATGGCGATCAAGCGGCGGTGATCGCGGTCGAGGTGCAGGTTCCACACCTGGCCGCCCGGATCAAAACGCACGAGGCTCGTGTCGAACTTCTGCCCGCCGAAGGTCCACGTGCTCTTGCCCTCGCACGTCAAGGTCGCCTGGCGTGCGGTCGCGGCCGCAGGCTCCTTGAACGCCGCAGCAGAAACGTAGGGGACCGCGTACGTTCCCGTGGCCTTCGGCCCGAGTGCGCGGAGGAACATCAGCACGCTGCCGAGGCCGGCGAGCGCCTTGGGAGCCGTGGCGAGCGCCAGCGACTCCGGGTCGCTCCACGTGTCGCCGGTCTTGCGCGTGCGCTGCAACTCGAGGCCTGCCTCGCCGCGCGAGAAAGCGACGTTCGACGTTCCGTCGCGATCGGTGCGGTCGTAGGTACCGCTGAGCACCGCCAGGTCCTGGCCCGCGTGGACCATCAACTTCTCGCGCACTTCCCCGCCGGTCCAGTCGAGAAACGAGTCCTCTGTGATGCGCCACACGTAGTCACGTCCGGCCTTCGCGAGCTTCGCGCCGATCCGCACCTCGCCGGCCCACAGTTCTTCGATGACCAAGTCGCCATGGAACTCGACGCTGATGCCCGGACTCAGAGGCGGCAGCGCTTCACGCGCTTCGACGCCGCGCGCGCGGGCCTTGGCCCCGTCTGCACCTTCTTCGGCACCGACGGGAGCGGAGAGGGCTAAGCAGAGCAGCGTCAGGCATGTGAGGACGAGCGAGCGGCGCAACATGGGCGGGCCTCCAGCGGCCCAGGGTACTGCCCCCGTGCTGCCCCGTCCGAGGGAAGCCGCGGCCGAGGAAGCACCGGCCCAGGGAAGCAACGCCCGCTAGTCGATGACGGGTAGGCCGCTGGGGACCGAATTGGGGATCTCGTCGAGCAGGTTGACCGAGGCCGGGTCCGTCAGGGCGTGCAGGAAGGCCATCAGATCGGCGAACTCGGCGTCCGTGAGCCCGACGGGCACCTGAAGCAGCGGCGAGAGCGCGGCCGCCCGGGCTGCATTGCGAGTCACATCGGTGTCGTGCGTCGCGGCGAACAGGAGGGGCAGCTGGCTGGCGTCGTAGTTCGCCAGGCTCGCCAACGGATCGAGGTGGTGCCGAACGGCGCCTTCGAGTGTGGCGAAGGCGCCGGCGTGCATCCAGGGTCCCGTCAGTGCGACGTTGCGCAGCTGCGGCGTGCGGAACTTGTAGTCATCCGCGCCATTGCCCGTCTCGCGCGACAGGCCCAGGTCCTCGCTCGGTGTGCCCTTGCCCGGCCCCACCTGGGGCACCGCGAGCGCGTGGTGGTCGAAGTCCGTGAGCAGCGGGCCCCCGTGACAGCGAGCGCAACCCGCCTTGCCGCAGTACAGCACGGCACCGCGCTTGGCCTGCGCGCTCATGGCGCCCATGTCGCCACCGAGATAGCGATCGAACGGTCCGTCGAGCGCGGTCCACGTCGTGCGTTCGAACGCGGCCAGCGCGCGCGCCGCATGCCCGAAGTTGAGGTCATCAAAGTCGGCCACCGTGGGGTACGCCGCCTGGAAGAGCGTACGGTACTCCGCAATGCCGCCGACCGTCCCGTTCGCTGTGCCCACGAGCCGCTCCATGAGCAGAGCCCAGACCGTCTCGTTGTCGGGTGCGTCGGCGATCGGGTTCGAGCCAGGCTGCCCACGCATCTCCTCGTGTGACGTCACAGGAAACATCGCCTGCGCGGCCAGCGCGCTCGTGAGGTTCTCCGTGTGCTCTACAAGCAAGGGCACCGGTCCGTTGAGGCCGGCTTCCGGCGTGTCGAGCTCGCCCGTCGTGGGGTTGCGCTCGACGCGGCTGTCCCAGAACATCGAGTCCACGCCAGTAACACCCGCGTTGAAGATGTGCGGCGCATTGCGCGGAATGAGCGCGCCCGCTCCCTGGGAGCGGTTCGGGCCGAGGCCGAAGCCGCCCTCGCCGAGCGACACCGGCAGGCTGTCGCCCGTGAACGTCGCCGGGTGATGGCACGTCGCGCACGAAATGTTCATGTTGCCCGACAGGATCTTGTCGAAGAACAGCGCCTCGCCGAGCGTGACCAGCGCCGGAGCATCTGACTGCGGACGCGTCACGCCGCCGATGCCAGCCTGGAGCATGGCATCCGCCACGCTCTGATCCAGCGCAGCGCCGCTGTCGGGCGTGCTGGGCGGTGAGATCAGCGTGTACTCGTCGCTCGCGCCGCAGCCGGCCAGCAACGCGAGGGACAGCCCGACGGTCAGGACGAGGGCAGTGGTGCGCACGGGGGATCCTCCGGAGGGTCTTTCGTCTCTATCGGCGCACGGACGCCCGGACCTTGCCGCTCCGTTAGGAAGGCGTGGGCAAGCGTGGCGAGCAGAATGACCAGCGCGCCGGCCCGGGCCCAGGGCCCCGGGATCTCGTCGTGGACCCACCAAGCCCACACCGTATTGAGCACCGGCTCGACCAGGAGCAGCAAGGAGGCCTCGAGCGCAGGGACGGAGCGGACGCCCCGGGTCATGAAGAGATAGGCCAAGCCGATCTGGAAACACCCCAGATAGGCAATCCACAGCCAATCGGTCGCCCCCGCGTCTGTGAGGGGCAGCGCGAAGGGAATGCAGAGCACGAACACGAGCACGTTGCCGTGCACGGCCGCTCCGACCGCCGCGCCGGCCCGCGTGGCCGGATCCTCCGTCCGGGCGAGCCAGCGCAGCCCGGCCACCGTGAAGGCCCACGCGATGGCACACAGGGCCGCAAGCGTGTTGCCCAGGGCGGGGTTCGTCGCCGTACCGCTCGCGGCCTCAGGCTCCACGAAGAACAGCGCCAAGCCCACCGCGAGCGCGACCATGAACAGCAGATCACGTCGGCGTAGCGCTTCGCCCAGCCACAGCGGCGAGATGACGAGCAGATAGAGCGGCGCGGTGGACTGAAGGAAGATCGCGTTCGACGCCGTGGTGAGCTTGTTCGCAACCACATACAAGATCAGCGTGCCGGCGTACGCCACGGCGACCAGGGCTTGCGCGCGCGTGGGCCAACGCCGGGCCTCCGGCAGCAGCAGCAGCAACGCCACGGCCGCCACGAGGCTGCGCAACGCCGCGACCTGCAGGCCCCCGAACGAGCACGCCTTGATGGCGGCGCCGCCCGTCGAGAACAGGAGTGCCGCGGCGAACAGTCGCAGTCGACCCGCTGCTCGTGCGTCCATGCGCGCGGCCTACACGGCACGCCCGAGCGCGAATCCGCCGCCGACGGCGAGCAGACCCAACCCGAGCTGTGCCATGACGTTGGAGCCCGCGAGGAGCCAGTGGCCCTGGCGCGCGAGCTCAAAGGTGTCCCAGCCGAATGCAGAGAACGTCGTGAAGCCACCGAGCACGCCGATGACCAGGAAGGCGCGTAGCGCTGGACCCAACGCCTCGCGCCCTTCGGCAAAGCCGAGTACGACGCCGATGACCAGGCAGCCCACGACATTCACGACGAGCGTGCCCACGGGCAACGCGGGCGCGCCCGCCGGCGGGCCAAACCACAGCCCCAGGGCGTAGCGCCCCGCGGCGCCCAGGCCCCCTCCCAATACTGCAAGTGCGAGTTGCGTCATGGCTCGGCAGGATCCGCCCGCGCGGGGCACGACGCAAACGAAACCCGCGCGGAGGCGCTCAGCGCACGTCGAACACGAACGCAGCGGTCTTGTTGGGCTGGGAGCCGTCCTCGTTCAGCCCGCCGCAGAACAGATAGTCGCCGCTGGGCAGGAGGGAGACGGCGTGGAACGCCATACCGGTCGTGAACCTGACGGTCGTGGCGAAGGTATTCGCGCCGCTCACACCGGCTTCGACGACCAGATCGCACGACGACTCGATGAAACCACCGTTCGAGAAGTCGATTCCGCCGGCCACAAGAATCTGGTCGGGCCGAATGCGGACGGCCGTCGCGTACGAACGGCCCACCGTCATGGCACTGCCGGTGTTGAGGACGAAGCCATCCGCGCGCACGAACACCACCGTGCCGACGTTGTCACCACCCGCGATCACGACGCCGCCCGAGTCGAAGGCCGCCGTGGCGGGACCGAAGCGGCCCCGGTCCCCGCCGAGCGTGGGTCCCAAGTTGGCAAAGGAGAGCGTGGACACCTGGAAGCGGCCATGGGTGAAGTCGACATCGCTGCCGCCAGCCAAGATGAACGTGCCGGGGGGACCGGCCACAAGGCCATGGGCTGAGCGCGTGTGCGTCATGCGCGCGACGAGCGGCGCAAAGGTGTTCGTGACCGGATCAAACAGCTCCGCGTCGTCGAGATCCTCGAAGAAGCTCCCTCCCGCGGGCCGACTGCCGCCGGTAATGAGGACCCGCCCGTCCGGCAAGAGGGCGGCCGCGTGATCTGTCCGCTGCTTGCCCATGGAGCCCACGGCGCTGAACTCGTTCGTCGCCGGATCGAACACCTCAGCACTCGAACGCACTGCGTTGAGGCCTGGCGAGCCTTCGTACCAGCCACCGGCGAGCAAGACGCGGCCGTCGGCAAGGCGCGTGGCCGAGTGGCTGGCGCGGTCCTGCACCATGGGGTTGGCGAGCTCGGTGAAGCGCTGGAGACTCTCGACGTAGACCTCCGCGCTGTCTGTCGTGGAGCCGCCGATCGTGAAGCCACCGGTGATGAGGACGCGCCCGTCGACGAGCAGCGTCGCACGGTGGCCCTGGCGACCAACGTTGAGGCGCCCCAGGGAGATGCGCATCTGATCGGCCGTCGGCAGGAACCCGGGGGTCCCAAAGACCGTGAAGAAGCGGATCTCGTCCGTCCCACCGAGGGGCTCGTCGTCCACGGAACGCACGGCCGTCGCGACCTCGCAGATGTGCTGCTCGCCCGACGCCAGGTCGTGGATCGGGATCCAGCGCAGCGTGTCGCCCGCCCCGCCCTCCTGAATCGTCACCGTCCCCGCCATGGGCGCACCCGACACGGAGCGCACGCTGAGGCTGGCTGCGTTCACGCTCCCAGGATCGAGCGCCTTGTTGAATCGCACGAGGATGGTCTGGGCGAGCGCCACGCCCACGCTGCCGTCGGTCGGTGTGGAGGCGGCGAGAAAGAACGGCGGGAGGTCTTCCTCCTCCGGCGCCGGGCCGCCCCCGCCTCCGCAGGCACCCAACCAGCACGGCAGCGCCAGCACGACGGCGAGCAGGCGCCAAGCGGCAGGTCGAGCGGGGGCGCGAGTGCTGTACATGCGTGTTCCGGCCGCAGCCCGCAGCCGCCCCCATCCTACCGGAGGCTGCACGGGTGGCCCGGCTACGCCAAGCGCTTGGCCCAGTGGGCGATCTGGCGCCGGACGTTGGCCGGCGAGGGTCCGCCGACGGCGCGCCGGGCCGCCACGGCACCGTCCGCCGTCAGGACCCCGAACACCTCAGCGTCAAACCGCGGGTGCGCGGCTTGGAACTGCTTGAGGGTCAGCGCCTCGAGCCCGATCCCGGCCCCCTCCGCCGTGCGCACGAGCCCGCCCACGGCCTCGTGGGCCTCGCGGAACGGCACGTCGCGGCGCACGAGGAAGTCGGCCGCCTCCGTGGCGAGCATGAAGCCCAAGGGCTCCTCGACCGTCGCCCGCATGCGCGCCGCATCGAACGCGATGTCGCCCAGCATGGCGACCGCCACGTCACACATGCTCTCCAACTCATCCTCGGCCTCGAACAGGAAGCGCTTGTCTTCCTGGAGGTCCTTGAAGTACCCGAGCGGCAGGCCCCGCTGCAGTTCCAGCATGCGCGCATGCGCACTGCCGACGGACACCGCCTTGGCGCGCAGCAGCTCGGCTCCGTCGGGATTGCGCTTCTGCGGCATGATCGAGGAACCCGTGGAGACGGCGTCGCCCAGACGGGCGAAGGCGAACTCCCGACTCGTCCACAGGACGAGATCACCACCCAAGCGCGACAGCGTCACCGCCAGTGCCGCGAAACCCGCGAGGAGGCGCCCGACGTCGGCGCGCGAGGACACGGCCTCGAGGCTGTTGGGCGCAGGCCGCTTGAAGCCCAGCAGGCGCGCGGTCATGCGGCGATCGATCGGCAAGCTCGTGCCGGCCCCGGCGCCTGAACCAAGAGGGCATTCAGTGAGTTCGTAGCGTGCCTGCTCGTTGTCGCGCTCGAGCATCTCGACGTAGGCGAGCAGCACGTGCCCGAGCAGGACAGGCTGAGCCCGTTGCAGGTGTGTGTAGAACGGCAGGATGTTCTGCCCATCACGTTGCGCGAGCGCGAGTAGCGCGCGCTGCACCTCACGCACACGCAATTCCATGCTCGACGATGCACTGTGCAAGTACAGGCGCACATCGGTCGCCACCTGGTCGTTGCGACTGCGCCCCGTGTGCAGGCGTGCGCCATCGGGACCGATCAGCTCCGTGAGGCGCCGCTCCACGGCCATGTGGATGTCTTCGTCGGAAGGACGCGGGTCAAAGCGCCCCTCCGCGAACTCCTCGGCCACCTTCATGAGGCCGTTCACCATGCGCTTCGCCGCCGCCTTCGTGACGATGCCCTGGGCACCCAGCATGGTCGCGTGCGCGATCGAGCCGGCGATGTCCTCTGGCCACATGCGCGCGTCAACGCCAAACGACCGGTTGATGCGATCGAGCGCCGGGTGCACGCCGCCGCCGAAGCGCCCCCGCAGGAGATCCTTCGGCGCCTTCTTGGCCCGCTTCGCTCCGCCCTTCTTCGCGCCGCGGGTCGTCGCGCCCTTGGACGCCCGGGCCTTCTTCTTGCGCGCTGCCATCTACGCCTCCGGCGCGAGGTAGGCCCGCGCAATCGCTTGGTACACGTGTACGGCCGACTCGATCTGCGTGGCCTCGACCCATTCATCCGGCGCGTGACTCGCGGCACTCGTGCCCGGCCCCATCACGACGCCCGGCTTGTGCCGCACATGGAACAGATCGCTCACCCCGCCAAAGCCCCGGACCCGCCCGGTCGGGCTCGCCGCAAGGGCGGCGCGCACGATCGGCTCCTCGACCGGCGTCCGCACCGGCAGGAACCGGTTACTCCGCACCGTGACCTCGCCCTGCACCGCGCCCTCGAGCAGGGCGCGCAGCGCGTCGTTGTCACAGCCCGGGGCGGGCCGCCCATCCAACTCGATGGTGCACTCGCCCGGCAGCACGTTGGGCCGCGTGCCGCCCTGGATCACCGTGCACTGCAGCGTCGCGGGCCCGAGCAACTCGTCATCGCCGCCGAGCGTGAGCGCTTGGACGGCCAGCACGTCGCGCGCCGCCAGCTCGATAGCATTCACGCCCTCCCACGGCCTGGAGGCGTGGCAGGAGCGGCCGCGCGCCACGATCGAGGCGCGCAACAGGCCGCGTTGACCCGGGCACACGTCCAACTCCGTGGGCTCGCCGACGACGGAGGCATCAAAGGCCGGGAGTTCACCCCCACAAGCCTCGATGCCCTCGCCCCCGGTCTCCTCGTCGCAGACGAACGCGAGCACGAGTCGACCGTCGAAGTCGGTACGCGCTAGGTGGGCGGCCGCCCACGCCATCGAGGCCACGCTGGCCTTGGCGTCATTGGCACCCCGACCCATGACGCGCCCGTTCACGAGCGCACCGTCCCACGGCTCGCGCGTCCAACCCGGACCCACCGGAACGACGTCAATGTGCGTCAGCAGCAGGAGGCCGCGCCCTTCCGGGTTCGAGCCTTCGACGAGACCCAGCACATTGCGGCCGCTGGTCCAGGCACGCACCCCATGATCCTCCAGCCACTGCGCGAGGAAGTCCCGACAGGCCTCTTCCTCGCCGGAGACGGAGGGAATCCGGACCAGCGAGCGGAGCAGTTCCACGGCGCTCATGCCGAGCCGTCCTGGGTAATCAGCGTCCCGACGCCGCGGTCGGTGAACAGTTCGAGGAGCAAGGCGCTCTTCTCGACGCCGGAGAGAATCACGACCTCGCCGACGCCGTCTTCGAGGGCCTCGATCAACATCATGAGCTTAGGCACCATGCCGCCTGAGACCGTGCCGTTGGCGATCATGGCGCGCGCCTCAGAGACCGTGGCACGGGAGACCAGCGTGGACGGATCCTTGGGATCGGTCAGCACCCCAACGACGTTCGTCAGCATGACCAACTTCGAGGCATTTAGATCTCGCGCCAGCACGGAAGCGACCGTGTCGGCGTTCACGTTCAGGGCGTTGCCCTCGTCGTCGGCGGCGAGGGACGACACGACAGGCACGTAGCCGTTCTCGACGAGCAACGAGAGCAGCGAGGTGTCAGCCGCGGTGACGTCGCCCACGTGGCCGAAGTCCACGAGCTCGACCTCGCCGGTCTTGGCGTCCGTCATCTCGGTCGGGGGACGGCGCGTCGCCTGCAGGATGTCGCCGTCGACGCCTGACAGTCCGACGGCACGCACGCCGTGCCGGCGCAAGCGCGAGAGAATGTCGACGTTGATCTGGCCCGCGAACACCATCTTCGCGACGGCCAGGGTGTCTTCGTCGGTCACGCGCCGACCCTGGACCATGCGCGGCTGCAAGCCGAGCTTCTGCGACAGCGTCGTGGCCTGCGGACCGCCGCCGTGAACCAGCACGATGCGGATGTTCACGTGAGTCAGGAGCGAGATGTCCTGTGCTAGCGAATCCAGAGCCTCTTCGCTGCTGGCGATCTCGCCACCGATCTTGATGACCATCGTGCGGCGCCGGTGGCGGCGCAGGTACGGCAGCGCCTCTCGCAGGAGGTGAACATCCTTCATGCCTGCACCCCTAGCGCGCGACAGAGCGTCGCCTTCTGCACGTCGAGCCGCGCAGCCCCCTGATCCAGTACGACGGATGCGGCGCTATCGAGCACCTCGTCCGCCACAACAACACCCCGGCGGACCGGCAGGCAGTGCATGAACACCGCGCCGTCCGTCCGCGCCATGGCGGCGCCGTCGACGATCCAGTCCGGATGCGCCTGAACGGCCTCAGCCGCGTCGTCGCGCCCGTAGCGCGCGGGCGAACCCCACGACTTGGCGTACACCACACGGGCGCCGGCCAGGGCCGCGGAGCGATCGTTCGTCACCTGCACCGAGCCCCCGGCCGCCGCGGCGAGGCGCGTAGCGTCGGCCAGGATGCCGGCGTTCAAATCGAAACCCTCGGGGTGGGCCACCACCACGTCGTGTCCCTCGTGGGCAAACGCCAGCAGGGCCGCGTGCGGGACCGCGAGGGGCAGCGGCTTGATGTGCGGTGCCCACGTAAGCACGACCTTCGCGCGCTCCCCGATCTTGCGTCGCACGGTCAGCGCGTCGGCCAGCCCCTGATGCGGATGATCCAACGCTGACTCGAGGTTAAGGATCGGCACCGTGCTCGCGCGCGCCGCCGCGTGCAGGATCGGATCGGCCGCATCTGCCGCCGCGTCGACGAGGCCCGCGAACGCACGTAACCCGATCGCGTCCACCATCCGCGCGAGGACCCCGAAGCCCTCCTTCACGTGCTCCGCGTGCGGCCCGTCCATGCGGACGCCGTCGCGATGCTCCAAGCTCCAGAGCCCCCCACCGACCTGCAGGTTCACCGCGTGGGCGCCCAGGTCGAACGCGGCGACTTCGAACGCGGTGCGCGTCCGCAGCGAGGCGTTGAAGAACACCATGCCGAATCGGTGCCCGGCCAGGAGCGGCGCACGGCCGGCGGGCCCGGCGAGGCGCTCCGCAGACTCAACCAACGCCCGCCACGTGGCGGCCGGCAGGTCCCGGAGGCTCAGGAGGTGGGGTAGCGAAGTGCTCACGTGGGAGAATCCTGCGGAGAGACGGTCGCCCGCGCGAACGATACGCGCAAGCGGCCCGGCTAGCCGCCCGGGGCGGCCAGGGTGCGTTCGAGCAGGGGAAGCCAGCCGAGGGCCTCCTCTTCCGAGAGGGTCAGCGGCGGCAGCAGGCGCACCTGGTTGGGGTTGCCGCCCGTGCCCGTGAGCACGCCGCCGTCGAAGAGGGCCTTCACCACAGGCTTGGCGGGTCGGTCGAGGTCGATGCCAAGCAGGAGGCCCCGCCCCTGGACACGCACGACGCCCTTGATGGCCTCCAGGGCCGTGGTCAGCCGCGCGCCCACCGTGGCCGCGTTGCCGGGCAGCCCCTCGTCGACGAGGCAGCGGACCGTCGCCGCGATGGCGGCGGAGGCCAGCGGCCCGCCGCCGAACGTCGTGCCTTGCTCCCCGACCTGAACGGCCGCGGCGAGATCTTCCCGCACGAACGTAACCCCCGCCGGGACGCCGCTCGCGATGCCCTTCGCGCCGGTGATCAGATCCGGCGTGACGCCGACGTGCTCGCCGAACCACATGGTGCCCGTGCGACCGAAGCCCGTCTGCACCTCGTCGAAGATCAGCAGTGCCCCGTGCGCGTCACAGCCGCGCCGCAGGGCTTGGAAGTACGCCGGCTCAGCCACATGAATGCCGCCCATCGAGGGAATCGGCTCCAGCAGGACGGCGGCCACATCGTCGGCCAGCGCCTCTTCGAGCGCGGCTTCATCGCCGTACGGGATGTACGTGTGTTGCGTGGGCAGCGGGTAAGCCGCATCGCGATACGACGGGATGCCCGTGGCCGCGAGCGCGCCGAGCGTGCGCCCGTGGAACCCCTCGCGCATGGAAACTACGCGCATGCGACCCGTGTGCTTGCGGGCGATCTTCAACGCCGTCTCGTTCGCCTCTGACCCGGAGTTGCACAGGAACACGCGCCGGAGCCCCTCGGGCGCGATCGAAGCCAGCGCCTCGACGGCGGCGGCGCGCACGTCGCTGTAGACAACGTTGCTGAAGAACAGCAGTCGTCCAGCCTGCGCCCGGATCGCATCGACCACGCGCGGGTGGCAGTGGCCCGTAAGCGCGACCGCATGCCCGCCGTACAGGTCAAGGTAACGCGTGCCGGCTGCGTCCCAGACCCAGCAGCCCTCACCCCGCACAAGCGCGATGGGCCACTTGGCATACGTCGGTACCTGGCAGGCGTCCTCGATCCGCCGAATCGCGTCCTGCTCGTGGGGCACGGGGCCAACGGCCGACTCCAACGCCCGGCGCCCGGGCTCCACGCTCACAGTCCGACCCCCGGACGGTCGAGCGCGGTGGTCTCCGGGAAGCCGCACATCAGGTTCATGTTCTGCACCGCCGTACCCGCCATGCCCTTGCCGAGGTTGTCGATAATCACCGTCACGACGGCAACGCCGTCGCCACAGGTGACGCCAACATCCGCGAGGTTGGTTCCGACCACCGCACGCAGGTCGGGCGGCGACTTGCGCAAGCGCACGAACGGCTCGTCCGCATAGACCGCGGTGAAGGCGGCCTGCACGGTCTCGGCGCTCGCGTCCCCCACCGGTACGAAGGCGGTCACGTAGATGCCGCGCGCGAACGGCGCCGAATGCGGAACAAAGTCCACGCGCGCATTCGCGCCCAGCGCGCCGACGATCTCAGGCAGGTGCTGGTGGCGCAGCGGCCGGTAGGCCTTGAAGTTGGTGAAGCGCTCCGGGTGATGCGTGCCAGCGGAGGGACTCGCGCCCGATCCGGAGGAGCCGGTCACGCTGGAGACGCCCACGCGTCCCCGCACGAGCCCCGCGCGGGCGAGCGGCCAGAGCGCCAAGATCGAGGCCGAGGCGTGGCAGCCGGGGTTGGCCACGAAGCGCGCGTTTCGAATCGCGTCGCGATGACCGCACTCCGGTAGGCCGTACTGCGCGACCGCTAGGAGCTCAGGCGCCGGATGGGTGAACCCATACCAGGCGTCGTACGCGCTCGCGTCGGGCAGGCGAAAGTCGCCCGACAGATCGATCAGCTTGGCGTCAGGCGCGGCGGCGTACACCGCCGGCAGCTCAGCCGCGGCGACGCCATGCGGCTTCGTGAAGAACACGATGTCGCTCTCGCGCGCGATGGCCAAGCGACTCTCGTCGTCCTCGAGGCGAAAGCGCAGGTCCGTGAAGCCCTCGAGGTGCGGATGCAAGTCCGCCACGCGGTCTTCCCGACTGCGGCTCGTGATCGCCGTGACCTGCACGCCGGGGTGACCGGCGAGCAGGCGCACGAGTTCCATGCCGCCGTAGCCCGTGCCTCCGAGGATCGCCGCACGCAACATGGCGCTACGCCCTCCGCTGGTTCAGGTGGGGATCGAACCTAGGCACTGGCCAGGGCCTGCACTTCGGCAATGCCCTTGGTGACGGTGCCGGCCGAGGCCGCGAGGGCCGCCTTCTCCGCGTCGTTGAGATCAAGTTCGAGGATCCGGCTCACGCCGCCCTTGCCGAGGTGCACCGGCACGCCGCAGTACATGCCCTTGAGGCCGTACTGGCCCGTCAGCCAGGCACTCGCCGGCAGCAGGCGGTCGCTGTCGTTCAGCACGGCCTCGACCATGATCGCGGCCGCGGCGCCGGGCGCGTAGTACGCGCTGCCCGTACCGAGCAGCTTCACGATCTCAGCGCCGCCGTTGCGGGTGCGGTCGCTCAGCGCCTGCACGCGCTCGGCCGACATGAGCTCCGTGATCGGAACGCCGTTCACCGTGCTGAAGCGCGGCAGCGGCACCATCGTGTCGCCATGGCCACCGAGGACCATCGCGCAGATGTCCTTCGGCGAGCAGCCGAGCTCCATGCCGATGAAGGCCGACAGGCGCGCCGAGTCGAGCACACCCGCCATGCCGACCACGCGCTCGGGGGCGAACCCGGTCGCCTGCTGCACGACCCACGTCATGACGTCGAGCGGGTTGGTGACCGTGATGACGACCGCGTCAGGCGCGTGCCGGGCAATCGCCTCGCCGGCGCTCTGGGCAATGTCCGCGTTCTTCCGCAGCAGGTCCATGCGGTCCATGCCCGGCTTGCGCGGGAACCCGGCCGTGACAACCACGACCTCGCTGCCCGCGAGAATCGAGACATCGTGGGAGCCTGTGATGCGGCCATCGAACCCGAAGATCGGCCCGACCTGGGTCATGTCGAGCGCCTTGCCCGCGGGCACGCCCTCCAAGATGTCGTACAGGGTTACGTCCGCTGTGCCGCGGGACGCGAGCTGGTAGGCGCACGTCGCGCCCACATTGCCACCGCCGATGATGCCTACCTTGCGCATGGGGACTCCTCGTGGGCCCGATCCGCGGGCGCCGTCTACGCGGAGGATAAATCTCGCCGCGCCCGCCCCCAAGAGCAGGTTCTACCGCTTGCGGCCGCCGCCCTTGACCGGCACCGGCCCCGCCTCGCGGAACAGGCTCTGCCAGCGTTCCTCGTCGTGGCGGTAGCGGTTCTGGGCGTCCTGGAACTCGACAATCGCCGCCTCAAGCAACTTGCGCACTTCCGGGTCCTCGATGTCGTCGCGCCCCATGAGGCCCACCAACCGCCGGCTGGCGTCGTTCAGATCGCGCATCGCCCGCATGTAGTTCAGGGCGCCGTCGCGCAGGTTCTCGTAGGCAATCTCGCTGTCGTCCGGCTTGTTGAGCAGCTTCCAGGGATGCGCCCGCACGTCTTCGGAGGTGTCCTGCAAGTTGCGCGAGGTATCGATCAGGTTGCGCAGCAACGTCTCGATGTCCACACCCAGACCGGCAATGAGCTTGCGCGCCTCGGGGCCGATGCCCGAGAGCTCGCTGGTCAGCTCTGCCGCGTTGCGGGCTGTCGTGCGGATGTCGCCGAGGATCTCGCGGACGGGTCCGCGGGACTCCTCAAGGATGCCGTCCAGGTTGGCGAGCGCACTCTTGAAGGACGCCATGGCGACCACCAAGTCACCGTCCACTCGCTCGAGGGTGGCCACGGCCTGCTTCGTGAGGCGCTTGATGTCGGCGGAGGCCTCCTCGAGGTTGTCCCCGATGTTGCCCACGCGCGCCTCGATCGCCTCTAGGCTGCGTCGCAGCGAGCCGAGCGCCGCGCGCGCGTCGCGATCCATCTCGGCCGTGTTGATCGCGTTCACCTTCTCGCGCAGCACGATGAGCAAGGCCTTCGCCTCGGTCATGACCTCACCGCCCTGGGCAACGACACCGCTCACGTCGTCGACGAGCCGGTCAATCTTCTTGCTGATGTCACCCAGCCCTGCGACGGCAGATCCGGCCAAGGGGGACGCGCGCGTCTCGTCGTCAGTCAGGTTGCGAGGCGAGGTGCCCGGCACGAGGTGGAGCTCGCGCAGGTTCGTGATGGTCTCTTCGATCTGGGCCCGCGTGCCCCTGGGCAGGACCTGACTCGCCGGCAGGCGCACGACGGCCAGCACGAAGAGCTCGCGCACGGTGCCGGCCTCGGTCGGGCCGAGCCCGAGCAGCATGCGATCAAGCGGAGTCAGGGGCTTCGTGCCACCGTCCCCGCGAATCTCCTCCGCCATCCCGATGTGATGCACGCGGCCCACCGCCGTGCCGTTCATCAGCACGGCGTCGCCCTGCTTGGGGGCGACGAAGCCCTGCTCGAAGCGGATGTGGACGTAGCGCCACTCGGCCCACATGGATTCTCCGCCCGCGGCGAACCACACCAGCACGAGGAGGGCGGCAATGCCGAGGAGCACCACCATGCCCGCCTTGAACTCAGCGTGTCTTGAGTACATCCAGCGGGACTCCTAGAGGCGGAACAGGAGGAAGTAGTTGAGCAGGGCATCCGCGACGATGATCGCAATGATCGACCGCACGACCGCCCCCGTGGTCACGCGACCGACGCCCTCAGCGCCTCCGTAGACCCGGAACCCTTGATAGCAGCCAATGCTGCCGATCAGGAACCCGAATACGGTCGCCTTGAAGAGACCGCGCCAGACGTCTGTGACGGAGAGCGAGTCCTGGGCGTGTTCGAAGAAGGCGTTGGGACTCAGGTCGAGGACCTCGATCGCGACCAACAGCCCGCCGAGAATGCCCACGAAGTCCCCCAACAAAGTCACGAGGGGCACCATCAAGACCACCGCCAATAGGCGCGGTGCCACGATGAAGCGGACCGGATTCACGGACATCGTGCGCAGCGCGGTGATCTCGTCGTTCACCACCATCGTGCCGATCTCAGCGGCCAGCGCGGCCCCGATGTAGCCCGTCATGATGATGCCCGTCAGCAGGGGGCCGAGCTCAAGCACGATGCCAATGCCGAGGAGATCACCGACGTACTCCGTGACGCCCAGGCGCAGCAGGATCTTGCCGCCGATGAGGGCCATGATCATGCCGACAAAGAAATTGACGATGAAGACGACCGGCAGGGCACGCGGCCCCGAACGAACGGCCTGCGTCCAAAACGAGCGCCAGCCGACGCCCCGACCTCGGAAGGGCCCGAAGATGAGGTGCCCGATCGCGTCGCGCAGCAGCAGCGCGAGGCCTCCAAAGAACCCCACGAAGCCGAGCGTCGCGGCGCCAATCGACGCGATCAGTCCTCGGGAGCTGCCGCGCGCCGAACCCATGCGGCGCTCCTAGTCGCAGCAGGCGTCGGTGCGGGAGTCGCGCAGGTCGAAGATCGTGCTCAGCTGGGCGAGATCGAACAGCTTGCGCACATCGGGTCGAAGACCGCACAGGCGCAGCTTGCCGCCGTACTTGCCGACGGCCTGGAGCGCCTCGATGAGTGTCGCCAGTCCGCTCGAGTCAATGAAGCCGACACTCGCCAGATCCACGACCAACGGGCTCGCCTGGCTACCGAGCGCCTGGCGGAGGTGCCCACGGAGCTCGGGGCTTGTGTGCATGTCGACCTGGCCATCGACGATGAAAAGGGTGGCGGACCCCTGCGTTTCCTGGGTGACCTTCATGAGCGTTCCTTTGGTTACGAGCCTTGCTTGACCATGGTGAGGGTCGTGCCTCCGTGGGCGTTCTCGCGATACTCCACGTGATCCATGGTGGTCTTGATGAGATGGACGCCCAGGCCACCGGGCCGGACCTGGTCGAGCGGTCGGGATGCGATGTGCTTGGGATCGATGAAGCGACCGTAGTCGATGAGATCCAGGCGCAGGCAGTCGCCATCCACGCGCAGTTCAAGATCGATGGGCTTGTCGACGGCGTGGTTGTAGGCGTGCCGGATCACGTTCGTGACCGCTTCGGTGACGGCCAGCAAGATTCGCGTCGTCAGGTCCTGGTCGTAGCCCGCGAGGCCAGCCGCCTCCGACACCATGCCCCGCACGAGGGGCAGGTAGCGAGGTTGCGCGGGGAAGGTGCAGCGCAGGTGGTCGAGCGTGGCACCCGGCTCGGTCGTCATCGGACGCCCCCCCCTTCGCGCGGAGCCTCGGTCGGGGCTCCTTGGTCCGCCCACCATGCTTCCCATGCCCGGACGTGCTCGCCGCGTTCCGCGCGACCCTCGTAGGGGGCATAGCCGGTGTCGTGGCCCGTCAGCTCCTTGAGCGCGGCGTGCGTCTGCAACCGCACCGTCTCGTCGCGATCGTCGAGCAGGGGAATCAGCTCCGGCACGAGCCGCCGGTCCCCCTGGGCGGCCACCGCCTGCACCGCCTGCGCGCGGCGCGCCCCGCTGGGGCTGTAGAGGTCCACGGTCGGGTCGATGGGGCGCGGTCCGTCGGACGCACACGCCGCCAGGCCCAGGAACAATAGAAGGAGGCAGCCGCGGCGCACGATTGACGGATTCTCAAGCAGCGCGCACGGCAGGTCAACCAAAGGGTCTGCGTGTCTCGCGCCAGATCGGGGCTTCCAGGCGCTCACGCCAGCAGCCCCTGCGCGCGGTACCAGGCGGCCGTCTCCCGGAAACCCGCGCGGTGCCCGATGGTCGGGGCCCAGCCTGTCGCGCGCATCAGCGCATCCGGCGCGCACACCCAGTCCCCGGTTGCGACCTCCAACATCCGCTGGCGGCCGAGCACCGACGAGCGCCCCGTCCACTGCGCGGCGAGGTCCACGAGAGAGCCGATGAGGCGCATCGCGCTGGGTGGCACCCCCAGGCGCAAGGTGCGTCGATCGACGGCGGCCTCGGCGGCGGCCACGATCGCCTCCAGGGTCACGATCTCCGGATGCGCGGCGAAGTAGACGCCGCCCCTCGTCGCTTCGTGCCGCGCGGCTTGGTGCAGCGCCCGGGCCAGATCTGCCGCGTGGATGAGGCTGTACGCAGTGCCGGGGCGACCCGCGAGGAGAGAAACCCCGCGGGCCGCGGAACGGAAAAGCGGCAGCCAGGCCACATCGCGGGGGCCGTAGACACCCGGCGGCCGCAGCACCGTCACCGGCACCTCCGGCGCGCGCGCGAGCACGGCCTGCTCGCCCGCCCACTTGCTCGCGCCATACCAGCTCACGGGCTGGGGCGGATCGGCCTCCGTCCGGCACGGCCCGGGCCCCATCACGGAGAGGCTCGAGCAGTAGACAAAGCGCCCCGCGAGGTCCGCGCGCGCGGCCGCCTCGATCAACCGAGCGGTCCCATCGGCGTTCGTCGCCTGCATCACCGACTGCGTGAGGCTGCTCGTGAGCCCCGCGAGGTGATAGACCTCATCGACGCCGCGCACAGCCTGGTCGAGCCCTGCCCGTGCGCGCAGATCACCCTTGACGACCTCCACGTCGAGTCCGGCGAGCGCCTGTGGCCGCTCCGCGTGCCGCGAGAGGCAGCGAACGGCCGTGCCCGCCTCCAACAGGAGGCGGACCAGGTGGGACCCGATGAAGCCGTGGCCTCCGGTGATGAGCGCGCGCATGGGGGGCGACAGGATAGCCACCCTGGGGGCGGAGCAACCTTCCCGCGGTTGACGGGTCCCTGGTGACCCCTAGGATGGGGCCGCTCCGACGGGTCGCCCGCCGGGCAGACGCACGGGGCCGGCACCACGACCGGCGAGGGCAGCGTATTGGACCTGTTCGACAAGGCCTACCGATACCGGCGGGCCGACGATCTACGGCTGGTTCCGGCCCATCGAGGAATCGGCTGGCGGTACCCGTGTGCGCATCGACGGCCGTGAGCTCGTCATGGCGGGCTCGAACAACTACCTCGGCCTGACCCACCACCCCAAGGTCATGGAAGCGGCCCGCAAGGCCATCTCCGATTTCGGGACCGGCTGCACCGGGTCGCGCTTTCTCAACGGCACCCTCTCGATCCACGAGGAGATGGAGGAGCGGCTGGCGCGCTTCCTGGGCAAGGAAGCCTGCATCACCTCCGGCACGGGTTACCAGACGAACGTCGGCGCCATCGCCACCCTCGCCGGCAAGAGCGACGTCATCTTTGGCGACCGCGACAACCACGCCTCGATCATCGACGGGGCGCGTCTGTCGTTCGCGCGCAAGTTCAAGTACCGGCACAACGACGTCGAGGATCTCGAGCGTCTCCTTGAGGCGACCGAGGTCGCGCCGAGCGGTGCCCGCCTGATCGTGACGGACGGCGTCTTCTCCATGCTCGGCGACCTAGCCCCCCTGCCGGAGCTCGTCGCCTTGGCGCGACGGTTCGACGCCCGCGTCATGGTCGACGACGCCCACGCGGTCGGCGTCCTCGGCGCTTCGGGCACGGGCACGCCCGAGCACTTTGGCGTGCGTGATGAGGTTGATCTCATCATTGGCACGTTCTCCAAGTCGTTCGGCTGCTTGGGCGGCTTCGTGGCCGGACCCCGCACGGTCATCGACTACATCCGCCACACCAGCCGCTCGATCATCTTCTCGGCGAGCGTAACGCCGGCCAGCGTTGCCACTGTGCTCGCCTGCCTCGACATCATCGAGGCTGAGCCGGAGCGCCGCCAGCGGCTGTGGGCCAAGGTACGGCACGTAAAGCAGGGCCTTGAGGCGATGGGCCTGGACGTGATCGACGGCGGCAGCCCGATTCTCTCCGTAGTCATTGGCGACGACGTTACGACCCTCGAGTTCAACAAACTCCTGTTCGAGCACGGCGTGTTCGTGAACCCTGTGCTGCCCCCTGCCGCGCCGCCGGGCATGAGTCTGCTGCGCACCTCGTACATGGCCACGCACACGGAGGAGGATCTCGAGCTGATCCTCTCCGCGTTCAAGGCTGTGAGCGAGAAGCTCCGCATCCTCGGCTGAGCCGAGCGTGACCTCGCAGCACCCCAGCGCCCCGCTTCGAATCGAGCCTGAGGCTGGCCCGGCCGACCGCGCCGCGTTCATCGAGCTCCCCTACCGCCTCTATGCCGGACACCCCGTCTGGGTTCCGCCGCTGCGCATGGCCGAGCGGGACCAGATGAACCGCGCGAAGAACCCGTTCTTCGAACACGCGGAGGTGGAGCACTTCCTCGCCCGCCGCGGCGATCGGGTCGTCGGACGCATCGCGGCGATCGAGAACCGCTTGCACAACGAAGTGCACGGAGACACGGTCGGCTTCTTCGGCTTCTTCGACGCAGAGCCAGACGGTGAAGCCGTGGCCGGGCTGCTCGACGCCGCGCGGACGTGGACGGCGGCGCGCGGTCTCGCGCCGTGCTGGGGCCCCGTCAACTACTCGACCAACGACGCCTGCGGCGTGCTCGTCGATGGGTTCGACGATCCGCCCATGCTGCTGACGCCGCACAACCGGCCGGACTACGAGGCGCTGCTCTTGGCAGCGGGTGCACGCCCCGTGAAGGACATGCTGGCGTACTGGATCGACGCGAGCCGTCCGGTCCCGGAACGCTTCCGGCGCGTAGTCACCCGCCGCCTCGAGCGCTCGGGCATCACCCTGCGCCCGCTCAACCTGCGGCAATTCAAGGACGAGGTGCAGCTGCTGAAGGATCTCTACAACCGCTGCTGGGAACGCAACTGGGGCTTTGTTCCGGCCACGGAGGCCGAGTTCGAGCACGCCGCGGCGGATCTGAAGCGTCTGGTTGCTCCCGAACTGTGCGCCGTGGCGGAGCGCGGCGGTGAGGCGGTGGGTTTCTCCGTCTTCCTGCGCGATCTCAATCGCCTGCTCGCTGGTGGCAACGGCAATTTGTGGCCCACCCTATGGGCGAAGCTGCTCTTCGGGATGGGCCGCATCCGGCATGCGCGCTGTGTGCTCCTCGGCGTCGTTCCGGAAGCGCGCGGGAACGCGATCAACGAGGCGTTCTTCGTCCATGCGCTGGAGCAAGCCGCGCCGAACGGCTACGCCGGCGCTGAGGCGAGCTGGATTCTCGAGGACAACCACGCCATGCGCCGCCCGATCGAGGCGGCCGGAGGGGTCATCACGAAGCGCTACCGGATCTACGACCTCGGCGCGGATTGATCGGTCGACAGCCCGAGTGGAGCAAGCGCAGTCCCGCTGCGATTCTGGGGGGCGGTCAGGCGTGGGCGTTGGCCCGGCCGGTGGCTCTGCTCTTCCCGTAGCCCGGCACCCCCGGCGCTACTGAAGTCGGCCCCAGACGACGAGGGCCAGCCAAGCGGCCAGCAGCAGCGTCAGCCAGAACTTCGCGAGCTTCCAGAGCGCCGCGCGGGCCTCCGTTGCCATGGGCGGCGCCTACTTCGAACTCTCGCCCGTGACGGCCGGCTGGTCGAGTCGCTGGCGAACTTCGGTCTCGTTGTCCTTCCACCAGGCTCGGTACTTCTTCTGGATGCGGATGCGCTCGTTCTTGGTGAGCCCGCTCACGAAGTTGAAGTCCTGGCCGGTGATGCGCAGCAGGGCCTCACTGGCCGCCGTGCGCACGAGATCGTCCTTGTCGTTGAGCGCCTCGACTAGCGGATCGACGGAACCCACGGCCTGGAGTTCGCCCAGCGCCGTGGCGGCGCCCAGCCGCGCGTAGAAGTCCTTGTGCTTCTCGAGCACCTCAACGAGATACGGCGCGGCGCGTAGGGCCTTCAGCCGCGCGAGCTCGATGGTCGCGCTGAACACGATGTCTTCATCGGAGTCGCGCAGCCGCTTGATCCAGCGATCAATCTCCTTCTCGCGCGCCTCGTCGACCGGCTCCGGCGTGGGCTCGACGGCAGGCGTCACCGGCTCCTCGGCTGGCACCGGTGCGACTGGCTCGCGCTGACTCGCGGCGTCCAGATCGCGTCGGAGTTGATCCGCCTCGCGCTGAATGCTCATCTTCCACTCGACCATGTCTGCCAGCCGCTGATGCAGCTTGATGATGAGGTCGTTATTGGTGCGGATGCGACTGTCGAGCTTGTCGCTCGACCGGCGCAACAGTTCGTCCATGGCCCCTACGGTCGCGTCCTTGACGGTCGCGCCGTGCTGCGTGAGCCGCGCATCGAGGCTCGTCTGAAACTCCTCTTTGAACAGCCGCCCTTGCGTCGAGATCGCGGCGTCGAGCCGCGACTCCGAGTCGCGCAGCGCCTGCGCCAGGTGCTGCTCGACCACCGGGGGAACCTCCGTGAGCGTGGGCGGCCCCTCGGGCCGCTGCAACTCGCGCATGAGGAGGAACACCGAGATGACGCCGGCACCCAGGGCCAAGACGAAGGTCAGCCAGGAGCGCGTCCCGCCCATCCGAACGCCGTGCTGGAGCGCGCACGCGACATGCTGGGCCCGGTCCCGCGCGACGATCGCCCGGCCGGCATCGAACTCCCCATCGGGGATCGACTCATTGCAAATCGAACAGAAACGGATCTCCATGGCGGCACCTGCGGGGGGGGAAAGCGGCTTCGAGGATTAGGGGGACGGACGGCGCTCGCGCCGCCCCTGTTGTAAACGCGTCTGCGCGACGCCGGACGCGACAAGCCCAGATCCGACCCTTGCGCGGATCTGAAGGCGTCTCCCGCGGGCAACGGTGGCGAAGTCCCGCTGCATCTGGCTCCTGCCGGGAGCCTGATGCCGGCTAGGGGCCCTTGGCGGGCTGCTCGAGCGTCGCGCGCACGGCGGCCTCGTGGGCCCGCCACCACTCTTTCACGCGGCCACGCGCTGCGCGCCGTCCGCGGATGCCGGCGGTCAGCGTCAGTTCTGTGTCGAAGTCGGTGATCTGCCGGATCGCCTTCGCGGCCTGGTTGGCCACGAGGTCGGACTTGTCCACGAGGGCCTCGGCGAGCGGAATGACCGCGTCGGCAATCCGCATGTCGCCGAGCGCCGACGCCGCGGCGGTACGGCCAAACTCGTCCTTGTGGTTGGCAAGGATCTCGATCAGGCGTGGCACCGCGTCGAGCACGCGGTGCTCGCGAATACGCTCAATCGCGGGAAACAACTTGTCCACGTCCTCGCTACCGAGCGCCGCGCGCGCCTCTTCAATCTCCCGGGCGACCTCTGCCGGGTCGCGCTCAGGCTCGGTCGGCAGAGACGGCCGCTTCGGGCCGTCATCCTTCGGCGCCACGGGTCCCGGGCCGCGCTCCGTCACGACCTCGCGGATGACCTGCGCCGGCCGCTCCTCGAGCACTTTGAGCCGCGCCTCCAGAGCCTCGAGGCGACTCACAACCGCTTCTAGGTTGTTCGTGGCCTTGCCAAAGCGCTGCACGTCCTCCTTGATCGACTCCAGCATGCCGTAGTTGGCCTGCGAGGAATCCTCGGCAGCCTTCTGCATCGACTGCACGCCCGTCTCCATGGACTTACGCAACGTGTCCATCTCGGCGAAACGCCAGTTCACGTCGCGCAAGGTGTCCTTGAGCTCAGCGCGCCACAACGTGCGCACCTCCCCCAACACGGCGCGGACTTCGGGATGGCCGGCGGATTCCGCGGCGGGCGTGCCCTGGACTCCAGGGCTGGCCCCTCGATCGAGCCAGAGCCACGTGGCGATGCCGGCGGCGTAGAGCGCGAGGATGAATGCGAGCTTCGACATGATCTAGATTGTGCCCCGGGCTGCCGCGGCTACCCGGCGCTGGCGCCGGTGGCTCCCGACGCCTTCGGGGGCGGATTGTCCACGCGCGCTTTCATCATGCGGCCGACCTTGAACTTCACGACCCTCTTCGCAGGCACGTGGACCTTCTCCAGCGTGCGCGGGTTCTGGGCGAGGCGCGCGGCGCGTTCCTTGATCTCAAACACGCCGAACTCCCGAAACTCCAAGCGGTTACCGTCGGCGAGCTCCCGGATGATCTCGTCTAAGAACAGCTGGATGATGTCCTTGGCGATCACCTTGGTTTGCTGCGTCTGCTCCGCGATCCGCGCGACGAGTTCCTTCTTCGTCACGGTGCGCGGCACATCCGCCGGGGGCGGGGAGGCGGGGGCGTTCATGCGGGGCCACTCCGTCAGGCGCTCGAAGGCGAGCACCCGATGCACCTAGGTCCTTTTCCTGCACCAAGTTAGATACGGACCGCCGGCCTGTCAAAGGTCCCGGGGAAAAACGGCGGTCCGGCAGCCCGGCGCTCCCCCCGGCCGCACCCGGTACCCTGCCGCCCTGGAGGTGCCCATGGCCGGAGCCCGGATTCCCCACGCCCTCGCGATGCGGGCCCTGAAGTACGACGACGCCCCGGAGGCCGATCGGGACGCCGTGGCCGAGAGTCTCATCGCCAAGGGCCGCCGAGCGGAGGCCCTGCTGCTCTTCGAAGGCCGACCTGACCACCCGCAACTGCGCCGCGAGGTGGAGTGGGCGGTATCCCAGGGCGCGGGCTTCCACCTGCTCATGATCCGGCGGATGGGCCGCGAGGTTACGCCCGCCGAGCTACGCGCCTGCGGGGAGGCGGCCGAGCGGGCGGGGCGTTTCCAGGACGCCCGGCACATGTGGATCGCCCTCGGGGACACCGAGGCGCTAGAGCGCATCGCCGAGCAGCTGCCCCCGAGCTTGCGGCCCACGCCCGAGAACGAAGAAGGCTAACGACCCTCGGCTTCGGCGTCTTCGGCGGCGCGCTGCTCCGCGAGCATCCGGCGGAAGCCGCGCACGCGTTCCCAGCGCGGGTCGTCGGCCGGAATCTCGCCCTTCGTCAGCAGGCCCTCCGCCTTGCTGAGATACGCGTCGGCCTGTTCGTAGTTGCCGAACCAATGGCCGCGCAGCCAACCGGCGAACGACCACGCCTCGACGGACGCGGGATTGACCTCGAGCGCCTGCTCGTAGAGCGTGGCCGCGGCACGCATGTCGCCCTCGGCCTTCGCGGCGTGACCCTTGGCGAGGATGCGCGACGCGACGTCGCGGGCGGCATCACGGCTCGCGCGCAGCGCCTCATCGATCTCATCCCGCTGGCTCGTGGCCTGCGCCCTCCGCCGCGCGTCGACGAGCAGATCAAGACCCTCGGCGTAGCGATTGACGCGGCAGAGCGCCATGCCGGCGCGGTAGAGCAAGTCAACCCGCTCGGGCTGCAGTCGCGCCGCGGTCAAGAGCGCGTCTGCCGCCGCTTCACCGTCTCCAAGCGCCTCGCGCGCGCGCCCGATCGAGAAGTACATGTCGGCCGCAAGGGCGAGGCGGGCGGCGCCAAACGTGGCCAGCATCGTCTTGGGCGGCTGCTTCAGCAGCGGATCCAAGTCGCGGGCGCGCTCGAGGGCCGACAAGGCCTGCGCGCTGCGACCCACCGCGAGCAACACGAAACCACGTGTGCGCCATGCATCGGGATCGCGCCGACTGAGCTCGTGTCGCACCGCCCGCTGCGACCAGCGATCGGCAGCGTCAAGCGCTCCCCGACTCCAGGCCAGCAGGACGCCGCGCTCCGGGTCGTCACTGCGCAGCACAGTGGACTGATCGCGGTAGCGCACCGCGGCGAGGCGCTGCGACTCCGCGTGCCGCACCATGGCGCGAACGTGGCGCGGGTTGCGCTCCAGCAGATGCTCATGGAACGCATCGTCATCGACCCAGGCGTCGGCCTCGCGATGGGCAAGGCCCATCAAACAGACGACCACGAGCCCCGTGACCATGGCGGCACGCAGGCGGACGAACGAGTCGCTCAGCCCCCCCACCGCCAGCAGGCCTTCCGCCAGAACACCGGGCAGTCCCAGAAACGGCAGCAGCACAACGTACGCCCAGCGCGCCTCAAGGGGGGCGCCAGCGGGCAGCACGGCCATCGCCGGCAGCGCCAGCGCCAGCGTGCCGAGCCAGAGCGTGCTCGCGGCGCCGGGACCGCGGCGCCGACGCCACAGCAACACGGCGATGGTGATGACCACGAGGGCGGCCAGCGCGATGTACGTGCCGCTGTCGGCCGGATAGCCCTGACCCGCCACGGCCTCGTCGGTGTGGTCACCCCGCAGCCCCACCGGCACGAACAGGCCGATCATGGCGCGCAGCAGCCCCTCGCAGCCCACGAGCAGTCGGGCTCCGACACCCTGCGCGGCCAACCAGCCGGGGGTCGCGGGGGTCCCGCCGCCCGTGGCGAGAAACACGCCGAGCGGCAACAGCAGCGTAGCAAGACCTAGGCGTGCGCGGCCGCGCGTGAAGCCCGCGAGGACGAGCGGCACACCGAGGGCGGCAGGATGCGACAGCAGCGCGAGCAGCCAAAGCACGGCGGCGGCGGGCAGCCACGCCAACTGGCCGAGCGTGAACCGGCGCCAGGCCAAGGCCGTCGCAAGCGAGAACAAGGCAGCCAGGATCGCGGCCCGCCCCATGAGGGCCGAGACGGTGCCGACGAACATCGGATGCACGGCGAACACGAGTGCCGCGCCCAGCGCCAGCACCGGCCGGCCGCGCGCAAGCACGAGGAACACGCGAAACAGCAAGAGCACGCATAGCCCGTGCAGCAGCAGATTCGTGAGGTGGAATCCACCCGGATCGAGGGTGCCGTCGGCGCGCCGCCACAGCGAGGCTTCGACCGCGAAGCTCGCCAAGGCCACGGGCCCATGGCTACCGTGCTCGACGCGCTGGGCCATGTCGTTCGCGCCGCCGCGAAGGATCTCCGCGATCCCGCCGAACCCGCGCTCAAGCACGGGGTTGTCGCGCACGAGGTGCACGTCGTCGAGCACCCAGCCATGGCCGCGGGCAGGCGCGTGGGCGAGCCATGCAGCGGCGACCAGCAGGACCGGCGCCCAGCGCCAGAGGCCCCCCAGGCTAAGGGCTCCGGGCGGGGCAGGCGGGGATGAGACGGGTGCGTTCATGCGGACTCGGGCAGACGAACGGACGAGCGGCGCACCCGGTTCCCGCTCTTCTACTTGTTCTCGGAGCCGCCGTCCTTGCCGGCAACTCCAACGGTGCCGCGCGCCGGCGGATTGTAGTCGAGCTTGTTCGTGTCCATCTTCATCACGACCTTGTCCAGGTACTCGTGGAACTCGTCGTTGATGTCTTCCCAGTCATCCTCATCGCGAATGCGGAAGGCTTCCTTGAAGGCGGACGCGCCGGTGCTGGCGCCCGTCTCGCGCAGGAGCACAAGATCGAAGAACTTCTCGAAGCGCTCCTTGTACTTGCCGTTCTCGTAGTTGTTCAGGAAGTAGGTAAACGCCCACGACTGTTCGTAGAACATCAGCAACACGAGGTCGGGTCGCAGCGACCACTCCGTCGAGCCCCACTGCTGCACTTCCCCGTAGCTGTTGAAACTCACGAGCCGGTTGATCGGGAACTTGGGGTACTTCTGGCCCTGCCCCTCGAGGTTGCGCGCGCCGGCTTGCATGCTCTTGAGCCGCGGCACGTTGATGCCGGTGAACTCGAGCTTGCCTGCCCCGTCCATCTTGACGGACCCCAGGTATTCAGCGATGCCCTCGCCGAACCAGTCCTGACCCGGCAGCGGTTTGCGCCAGCGGTTGCGCTGGCGCGTGAACCAGAACTCAAGCTGGTGCGTGCCCTCGTGGACGTTCTTGTTGATCTCGAACACGCGGTCGCCGGCACCAGACGTCTCATCGTAGAGATACACGTACGTCGTCTGGGGACTGAAGTAGCCCGCCACGTTGTGCGGGATCATGGTCTCCGACACCTTCGTGTGGTACTCGTTGAACGACTCCTTGCTGTCGAAGATCCAGACCACCAACGGGCAGCCGTTCTGGAAACTGCGCACGCCGAGCGGGTAGTCGGCGCGGCCGCCGTACTCCTCCATCAGCGGCTTGAGCGACAGGGTGTCCTTGTAGCGCGCGTAGAACTCCTGGTAGAGCTGCGTGAAGATGAGTTCCTTCTCGTCGAGGATGCGCTCGTACTCCTCGCGCTTCTTGGCCAATTCCTTGATCTTCAGGCGCCGCTCGTCCTTGTCTTGGATCGACAGCAGGTCGAACTCCGAGAGACGATCCGTCGACGCGTAGCAGATCAGGTACGGGCTCGCCCAGCGCGCGGCGTAGTTGTAGTCCTTGAAGAACTTGTCCTTCGCGATGTTGGCGCGAATGGAGTCCGCGGCGCGGAAGGTGTGATCGTTGAGGAGGCGGTCGTAGTGCTCCTGGGTGTCCTTCCAGGCGCGCATCGCGATCTCGTACTCTTGCGTCTCGTCCGGGCCGTACCAATGCTGGTTGTAGGCCGCGGTCACGGCCTTCAGATACGGGTACTCGCGATTGGCGATGTCTTCCGGAATCTCGTGCGGGAACTCCTTGTAGCCCAGGAACTTGCGCGCCTCCTGGTCGTCGCGGCCGGGCCCCTCGATGAAGTTCTCATAGACCGTACGGAGAGCGTTCTGGGCTCTCTCGTCATCGAGCGCCTTCAGGCGCGCGATGAAACCCTTGTAGGCGCGCAGCGTGGTGGGACGCTCGGTCGCGTACTCCCCCATGACCTCCTGGACGGTCTCCTTCGCCGCGACCACCTCGGCCTTCGCCGGGTCCTTGCCAGCGACGTCGGTGCCACCGCCGGCGCCGGGCGTGACGGGGTCGTCGCCGCCGCCCATGGTGACGAGCAGCACGACGACGAGCAGCACGACCGCGCCAGCGCCGATGAGCAAGCCCTTGTTCGGGCCAGCGCTCTGGCGGGCCGCGCCGCGACCACGG
>JAQBWE010000007.1 GCA_027625315.1 Planctomycetota bacterium | reverse complement strand
CGCCAGTTCGCCGAGGCGCTCGCCGCCGCCGGCGTGGCGGTCAACGCGGAAGCCACCGCCACCGGCACGCGCCTGCACGATGTCGGGCGCGCGCTTGGCCGCCACGCGGACCATCAGCGCGCCGGCCTCGTGCACTTGCGCGCCACGCCGCTCGCCGCCTACGGTTTTGCCTGCATCTCGCATTTCACCAAGGGCGCCACGCCGGACGAGCTCCTCGCCGCCGGCGTCGCGCCCGACGAGGTCGCCGATTTCCGGCGCCTGATCGACCTCGCCCGCCTCACGTGGGAGGAGCGCTGCGCGGCCCTGGCCGACGCGTGCATGCAGGGCTCGCAGGCGGTGCCACCCGCGCAGCGCTTCGCGGAGCTGCGCACGCGGTATGACGCCGCGCCGCTCATCGCGCGGCAAGAGGAACGCACGGCCGTCATCCGCCGCGAGTTGGCCGAGGCCCTGGGGCAGGATCCGCTGGCTCTGGTGGGGCTCGCCTAGCGAATGCGTACTACATGGCTTCGACGGGCTCGATCCCGAGCAGATCCAGCGCGCGCGTGAACACGGCCTGGGTTGCCGCCGCGAGCATGAGCCTCGCCTTGCGCAGCGCGGGCTCGGCCTGCAGCACCGGGCACTCCTGGTAGAAGCGCGAGAAGTGCTTGGCGCCGTCGAAGAGGAACGCGGCCAGCCCCGACGGATCGCACGTCTCCTCCGCCCGCGCAACCTCCGCGCCGTAGCGCTGCAAGTGGCCCACGAGCGCCCGCTCAGCGTCGTTGCCAAAGCCGCTGCCGGCCGGCACGTCGGCGTCGAGCGCCACGGTCTGCTCTGCCTTGCGCTGGATGCCCGCGATGCGGGCCAACGAGTAGAGCAAGTACGCCCCCGTGTCGCCCTCGGGGTTCGTCCAGTCCTCGATGTCGAAGATCACGCGGCGCGTGGTGCCGACCTTGAGCATGCCGTACTTCAAGCACGCGATGGCGACGCGCTCGATGGTGGCCTGCCACTGGGTCTCCGACCACGCCGCACGCTCCGGCCGCGCCTCTGCCTCCATCTTCGCGCGGATCGCGTCGGTGACGCGCGTGCGCAGCTCGTGCAGCGGAATCGCCGTGCCGTTGCGGCTCGACATCTTGCCCGACGGCAACATGACGAGTTCATACGCGATGTGCCGGCAGTCCTTCGCCCGGGCATAGCCCATCTTCGCGAGCGCCGCAAAGAGCTGCTGGAAGTGCAGCGTCTGCTCAGCCCCCACCACGTAGATGGACGTCTCGATGCCGAACTCGTCGAACTTGCGGCGAGCCAGCGCCAGGTCCCACGTGAGATACAGACTGGAGCCATCGCTCTTGCGCACCAGCGCGACCGGTAGGCCATCGGCCTCGAGGTCCGCGATGATGGCGCCGCGGCTCTCCACGAACACGCCCTTGGCGAGGTACTCGTCAACGAGCCGCGCGCCCTCTTCCTCAACCTCCGACTCAAAGAAGTCGTGGTCGAACTGCACGCCCAACCACGCGTAGATGCGAGCAAACTCATCCAGGCACCACTGGCGTGTCTCGCGATACAGCGCCATGGTCTCCGGGTCGCCGGTCTCCAGCGCCGTCAGGACGGCGCGGATCGGCGCGAAGATGGCCGTGTGCGCCGCGATCGCGGCCTGCTTGGCTTCGTCGTCCTCAGCCGCCGCGGCCTCCTCGATCTTCTTCTTGGCCACCGCGAGCGGCGCGTTGGCCGCCACGTAGGCCTCACCGAGCCACGCGGTGCGGCCCTCAGCCGGCGGCGAGCCCTGCTGGCCGGTGCCCAGCTGGTAGAGGCACTTGGCCACGTCGATCCCGAAGTCGCCGTAGTAGTTCGCCGCGACGACGTCGTGGCCGCGCGCCCGGAAGATGCGGACCAGCGCGTCCCCCACGGCAACATTGCGCAGGTGACCCACGTGAAACACCTTGTGGGTGTTGGGCTGGGAGAACTCGATCATCACGCGCTGCGGTGCGGCGGTGCGCGTGGCGGCGAAGAACGAGCCGTCGGCCACGGCGCGGCAAAGTCCCTGCAGTTCGGCCACGGGATCGGCGAAGAAGTTGACGTACGGTCCGAGCGCCTTCACCTCAGCGATCGCGCCCCCGGCCGCGAGGCCGGCGTCCTGGATCGCAGCCGCGAGGTCGGCGGCGATCTTGGGCGGCGCGGCGCGCCGGCTCTTGGCGAGCGCGAAGCACGGGAACGCAAGGTCCCCCATCTCCACCTTGGGCGGCGGGGCGAGCAAGGCTCCCAAGTCGCCGCAGGCGGCCGCATCGGCCCCCAGGGCGCGGGTCAGGGCTTCGATGACGGCTTCGCGGAACACGGGGGCCTCCAGACGGGCCGCGCATCGTACGGGCGGCCCGCCCAGCGGCTACCGCGGGGGCGCGCCGGCCTACCGCAGCGTGCTGATGTAGGCCTCGAGCGCCGTCAAGTCCGCGTGGCCGAGGTCCAGCGCCGTCCCGCCACTCTTGCTCACGATCATCTGATTGATCTTCTCCTGGGCCGTTACGACACGCTTGAGCTCCTTGTCGTACTTCGGGTAGGCCTTGAGGCGGCGTCCGTTGATCGCGTTGGCGCCGCGCGCGTGGCAGGCGAAACAGGCCTTGGCCCCGGTCTTCCAACTCTTGCGGTAGAGGGCCTCCCCGCGCTTGACCGCCTCGGCCTCAGCCTGGTCGGAGACCGCATCCCCGGCGGCGGCGGGGGCGCGTAGGCCCGAGGCTGCGACGGCCGCGGCCAGGATGGCTCCGGCGAGGAAGAGGGTGCGGGCGGTCATGACGGAACTCTCCAAGGTGGCACTTCGGCTGCGAAGCGGCAGTATAGGCCCTGCCGTGGCGTCGGCCGGTATGGCGCTAGGGCCGGGCTCAGGCCCTGATACAACGCGGGGCTCCCCTTCGTTTTCACCGGATGTTCCCGTGGACCACCACAGCCTCTCATTCGTCATGCCGACGCCTACCTCCCCTACCCGGCTCCCGCCCTTGCGGTTCCTGCGTGCCATGTTGGCAGCGCTGGGCGACGAGGCCACCTACGACGTCCGCCGCAACCCCAGCCTCTGGCTCGGGTTCCTGCTGGCGATCCCGATCCCCGTCCTGACCTGGGCGGCCAGCGCCGAGATCTGGCTGCGCCTCATCACGCTGCCGGCGCCGGTGGTCTGGGGTGCGTTGCTCGGCGCGGCCGGCCGGCTGAGCATGATTGCCCTCGAGCGCGGTGACCGCCTCCAGGCGGAGGTCCATCGCGTGGCCGACGAACAGCGGGCCACCGCGGTCCACCTCGTGCGCGAGAAGGACCGCCGCATCGTCCTCGAGGAGGAGCGCGCCGGACTCGTCTCCGAGCTCAAGCTCGCCCAGGCGATCCAAGCAACGCTGCTGCCCCACCCGATTCACCGGCCGAACGTCGAAGTCATCGCGCGCTCGATCCCGACGCACTACATCGGGGGCGACTACGTGCACAGCCAGGTCGTCGAAGACCGCTGGCTCTACCTCGTGTTGCTGGATGTCTCCGGCCACGGCATCTCCGCCGCCATGGTGGTGGCGCGCCTGCACGGCATGGTGCGGCGCCTGACGCTCACCAAGCAGCACCCGGTGCAGATGCTCCAGCGCCTCAACCAGTCCGCACAGGAGTTGCTGCAGCACACGTACTTCTTCCTCACCGCCGTCACGGCGCGACTCGACCTGCGCTCGGGCGAGCTGATCTACGCGAGCGGCGGCCACCCCGGGCAAGTCCTGCTGCGGGCCGACGGGCGCATCGAGCTCCTGCGCACACCCAACCGCCTGCTCGGCATGGACGACGACATCCTCAGCCGCGAAGAACCGGCGATCACCACCAAGCTGGAATCCGGCGACTCGCTCGTGCTGTTCTCGGACGGCTTGTTCGAGGTCCTCAAGGACGGCGCCGGCGAGGTGCTGGGTGAGGACGGTCTCTACCGTCGGCTGAAGGGCTTGGGCGGCATCGCGCCGTCGCTGCTCATCGGTGAGGTGCTGCAGGACCTGGCCGAGTATCAGGGCAGCTCGAGCTTCGAAGACGACGTGTCGATTCTCGTCGCGCGCTACGAGGGCGAGGCGAACGCCTCCGCGAACGAGAACAAGCCGTAGATCCCACCCGTGTGCAGGAACACCACGGAACGGTCGCGCGGAACGCGTCCGGCTGCGGCTTCGAGCACGAGCGCGCGAAACGCCTTGCCGGTGTAGACGGGATCCAGGATCAGACCCTCGCGCTTCGCGACGTAGCCGTAGAACGCGATGTCCTCCGGCGTCGTGCGGCCATAGCCGGCACCCTGATAGCCGTCCACGATGCGCCAGCGCGCGCGTGGATCCTGCGGCGCGACCAGGCCCTCGATCACGGCATCGAAGTACGCCGCGTCATCACACACCGCGACGCCGCACACTTCGACTGAGGTGCCGGCGAAGCCGAGCGCGAGGCCAGCCGTGGTGCCGCCACTGCCGGTCGCATGCCAGACCTGCGCGAGGTCGAGGCCGAGCCGCTCGGCCTGCTCGCGGAGTTCGCGCGCGGCCTCGCGGTAGCCCCACGCGCCCACGGCGTTGCTGCCGCCTTCGGGAATCACGTACGGCCGGCGGCCCTGCGCGCGCAACGCGACGGCGATGGCCTCCATGCGTTCCGCGCGCTCGGGCCACGCGACGGGATCGATGAAGGTCGTCTCAGCACCAACCAAGCGTCCGAGCAGCAGATTGCCATCCGGTACCGCGGGCTCAGAGCCGCGCAGCAGCAGGTGCGAGGAGAGTCCGAGCGTCGCCGCGGCGACGGCGGTGGCGCGGCAGTGGTTCGAGGTGACGGCGCCGCAGGTGATGAGGGTGTCGGCGTCGATGGCCGGCGAGCGCGCCTCGCCGCACAGATACTCGAGCTTGCGAACCTTGTTGCCGGACAACGCTGCGCCGGTGAGATCGTCGCGCTTCACCCAGAGGTCCAATCCCAGCAGCGCGCTCGTACGGTCGAGGCGCTCGAGCCGCGTGGGCAGGGTGGCGAGCGAGACACGCGGCGGAGGGGACGCCATGGGCGCAGCGTAGCCGGGCGGCCTCAACCGCGTCGTCGCAGGCCGGAAGCCGCCTGTTCAAGGGGGTTGTCGCGGGGCCCCGAGCGGCGCATAGACTGCGGGCGGAGGTCCCCATGCGCGCGTTGTCCCTGGTGCTTGTGCTGCTCTTCGCGGGCTCGGCCTGCGCGGACGACACGGAAGAGACGCCGGTCGAGACCGGCACGGCCGAAACAGCCAAGGCAGAGCCGGCCGTCGCAGAGCCCGCTCCGATCGCGGCGACCGCGGTGGCCGTAGGCGGCACCGTGGCGGCCGTGGGTACGGGTGCGGCGGCTGACGAGGTGCTGGTCGGCCTGAGCGACGGCGCGCTGCTTCGCTGGACCGTGGGCCAGGGAGCGACGTGGCGCGGCACGACGGGTGGCGAGCCGGCGGACGCGTTGGTTGCGGCACCTCGGGGTGGCCGCATCGCGGTGACCACCGCGGCTGAGCTGCTCGTGTTTGGCAGCGGCACGGAGCCGCTCTGGCGCGCGCCGCGGCCGATGGCCTTTGCGTTCTCAGCCGATGGCAGCGAACTGCTCGCGATCGGCAAGCACGCCTTGGCCGTGTACGCCGTCGGGACGGGCGAGGCGACGCGCAAGCAGGACTTCGCGGACAAACGCGAGATCGTGCAAGCGAGCCTGCACCCGGCGTCGGGGCTCGCCGTGCTGGGCGTGGCGGACGGGTGAAACCTGGACTGCCTGCTCGTGGAGCTGGGCACAGGCGCGGTGCGGTATGAGTTCTCGGGCCCTGGGGCGCTCGGTTGGTACGCGGCGTTCGTGCCGGACGGCTCGGCGTTCTGGTCGGAGCGTCTCTTCTCTAGCGAAATCGAAGTGTGGCCGACGGCGGTGCTTGAGGACCGGAGCAAGTTGGCGCCGACAGGGAAGTTGCCGGCCACGGGGGGTCAGACGCGCTTCGCGCGGATGGCCTCGACGGGTGTGGCCGCGCTGGCCCGCCACGACGGCGTGGTGAGCCTCCGCAAGCAGGGTGCGACGCTGCCGCCCCTGGCGGACCTGCCAGGCGAGGGCGAGGTGCAGTTCGCGTTCTCGAGCGACGGGGCGCGGCTGTTCGCGATCCGCGCGGGCCGGCTGCATGTTTGGGCCATCCCGAGAGCCAACTGACGACGACCGAGGCCACCCGGAGCGCGGGAGCGCGAGACGGGGTCCACGAGAGTCCGCCGCATACACTCGACCCTCGTGAGCGAGTCCCCGTAGCTCAGGTGGAGCGTGAGGGGGTTCGGGGGAGGTAGGCACTAGCCAGCGCCGTCAACTTAGGGGCGGCTCCTTGGGGGTGCCGTTGGTGGCGGAAGTTCCCTCCACCGCTTGGCCCATTCGAAGCGGTTCTTGGTGTCGCGCGGTCGTTCTCCCCGGGTCTTGTCGGCGAGGATCCGCCACAGGGGCACCTGAAGGCAGCAGGCAGCGCGCCAGTCGGGCTTGCGTAGCCTGACCCCCGGGTTTGCCTGCTTCGTGAGGAGAAACCCCATCTCGAGTGTCACGAGGGTTGCCGAGGTCGCCCCCAGCAGGGGGAACAACTTCGCTTCGGAGATCTGCTCAGGCTCGATCGCCGCGTCGCTGGCGATCCGGCCTTGAGCAACGCGCATGGCCGTGTGCACGATCGCGGATGCGTAGACCTGCATCGCCACCGCATTCGCGTTGCCGCAGTAGAACCGGTTGAGATTGAGAACCTCCTTGAGGTCGTAGAACATGCGTTCCACTTCCCATCGGCCGCGATAGAGATCTACGATCTCCGTCGCCGAGAGGCGCTTGGGATCAAGGACGTTCGTGGCGAACTCGTAGGTCTTCTGTTCCAGCGAGAGCCGGATCAGCCGGGCTGGTAGCTGCACGCGGCTTCCGAGAATGATGGCGAGGTCCTCGATCGTGCCGTTCCCGTAGTCAACGCGGCCGAGTTCCTCTTGCACCTTCACAAGGCCCGATCGGGGGCGCCGAAACACCCCGTAAAGGCCAGATTCCTGAACTTCAGAGAGGAATTTCGGCGTCCCGTACAGTCGATCTCCGAGTACGAGGCTTCCGGTGGGGAGTTGATCGAGCAGTTCCCTCGCGGAAACGAGCTCCCCCTTCTTCAGGGTGTGGGAGTAGCGCAGGTCAGCAAGGGTGCCTCGCATCATGTCGTAGCAGGCGAAGATCGATCCGGGGACCGGCGCCGCGGAATGGCCCCAGGTGATCTTCAGTCGCCGCGCGACCGGCTCGAGGTTCGATCCATCGAAGATCAGCACGTTGCCGAAGCGCGCTGCGACCTCTTGATGGTGCCGTGCGAATCGGGCAGGCTCTTCAGCGCTCACGCTCTGGACAAATGCGCGGAAGACGTGCGCGAAGAAGTCCCACCGGAGATTGCTGCAGCGCTGGAAGAAGGCCTGGTTGGACGTTTCCACCGGCGGGTAGCCGGAGGCGCGACTACCAGCGGCCTCGCGCAGCGCCTCGCTGAGTGACTTGGGCGCCCGGAGAATCACGGCCGTCCAGAAGGCCATCATCTGCTGGAGTGTCCAAACCCGTTCGCGCTCGCCGCCTCGAAGATCCTCGAAGGCGGCCGACACCAGCGGGCCGGTGAGGTGCTTGTGGAGCACTTCGGCGGTGCCGACCAGGTCGATCTGGCGATCCCGATCGAGGCCAGGCACCGCGAACCCTCCTGCTGAAGGAATCGGTGCTGGATCGAGGCAAAATTAGCGCGATCGACGCCCTAAGTTGACGGCGCTGGGTAGGCACTAGCTCCACCGGCGGAGTGAGCGTCAGCGAGCGACGTCCAATCCGCGCGGGAGCGCGGGACGGGGTCCACGAGAGTCGGCCGCATACACTTGGCTCCGATCGCAAGTCCCCGTAGCTCAGGTGGATAGAGCATCGGTTTCCTAAACCGAAGGTCGCAGGTTCGAGTCCTGCCGGGGATACCACCCGCCGCGGCGCTCACTCGACGATCTGCAGGTCGGCGCCCTCCCACCGCAGGAGGATCGGGGCGCCCAGGCCCGCGACGCGGGCGAAGAGGTCGCTGCTCTCGACCAGTTGGCGATAGCGGTCGCTCCCGACGCTCACGCGCTGTGCGTGCCGGTCACCCGTGACGCGCACGTCCACCCAAGTTCCTTCGCGATCGCGCAAGAACACCAAACTGCCGACGCGCGCCACGCGCCGCGAGAGATCCACCCAACGACCGTCCCGGTCGTGGAACCCACCGGCCTCCGCGATCGAATGGGCCCGCTTCATCATCTCCTTGCCCCGCACCTGCGACTGCGCCCAGCCCCCCTGCCACGCCGCGCCCCCATCGCGGAAAGCCTCGGTCGCACGCGCGCGCACCAGGGCCGGGTCCGCCTCGTCCATGTCGAGCAGGAACGCCGTGTACTCCGTCACGATCCCGTGGCGGCGCGCCAGGGTCACCACCGAGTCCACCAGCTCGGGCTCGGGGCCCTGCGCTCGAATGTCGTCGATCAAGTGGCCGATGCGCCGCGCGGCCCACAAGGCGGGCAGCCACGCATGCTCGGCCTCGGGCGTTTGGAAGTCGGCGCCGGTACGGAAGGTGAGCACCTCCTCGCCGCGCGTGCCCCGCAACACGAGCGCACCTTCCTTGGAGGGTCGGTACCGTCCCAAGACGTGCAGCGTCGTACCGTGAAACAAGTCCGGCAAGATGCGCGGCTGGATGTCGTACAACTCCACCCCGTCGCCGACGATCGACAGCCCGCGCAGCGTCGGTGCTGTGATGCCCTTGAAGAACCCCGAGACGGCGACCTCTACATCCTCGGTCGGACGCACGACGGTCGGGAATCCGTTCGCTTCGAGCGCCAACTTGTCCAGGAACGTGACGTTCACGTCATCGCCTACGCCGAACGTGAACAAGCGCGCTCGGCCCTCGTTGCGCGCTGCTACCGCCTGGCGGATCTTGCCCACGTCTTTCTCACCCACGGTCGGCAGACCGTCGGTCAGGAACACGACGTCTGCCTGCTCGCCGGCGGGCACATCGTCGAGCGCGGCCAGCAGCGCCTCCTGGATGTTGGTGCCGCCGTCGGCCTCGATCGACGCGATGCGACCGAGCGCGTGCTCCACGGCATCGGGCTCCGCCGGCGTCGGCCGCTCGAACACGCGCTCGACGGCGTCGCTGAACGTGAAGAGGTTGAATCGATCCCGGGGTGTCAACGACAGCATGCAGAAGCGCAGTGCGCCGCGCACCTGTTCGACCTTGCGGCCCTTCATGCTTCCGGAGCGATCGAACACGAAGAGCACCGTGCGTGGCGCCAATTCAGCCTTGACCGCCGGCGCGCGGGGGGCGCCGAGCAGGAGGAACGTGCCGTCCTCGCCCTCCGCACGGTGGACGAGCAGGCGCATGCCGCTCGGCTCCGCGGACGTGGCGACGTAGATCAACACTTCGTCTGAGGGCCGGGCACGGCGACTCTTGTGGTGCCCTTCCGCGGTGCGCTCGCCCGTGCGCGTCACGTCGAGCGCGTGGGTCGGCGAGTACAGCGCCACGAGCGGCCCGTCGGCGGAGACCCGTACGCGTACATCCAGCGTCCCGATGCGGTCGTGTTCGAGACGATCTGGCGCCGGCACCACGGCGTGGCGCAAGAGTCCGCCCACCGACGCCAATGCCTGCCGGTACGCGAGCCGCACCGTGCGCGTAGCGCCCGGCTCCACCGGGAACGCACGCAGGCGCACGGCACGATCGCCCGCGTGCTTGAGCAGGGCGGGGTCCTGCATGCGACGCACGGTCTCGACGTAGGCCCGCTTCGCCTCGGCGCGGGGCAGGAGCTCCGCGGGCAAGGCCTCGCCCTCGACCTCCATGCGGTACTCCGTCACTGCAGCACCCGCAGGAATCGGCAGGAGCAGATCGATCTCCCGGCGCTCGGCGCCGGGATTGCGCCAAGTCTGCTCGATCGTGGTTTGCACCACGGGTCCTTCGACGACGACATCGACGCGCACGCCCTCGAGCTCCAAGACCGGCGCGCGTCGCGGCTTGGCCTCCGTCGGGGTCGCGAGGAACGCCATCAAAGCGGCGAGCGTTGCCAAGGAAAGGGCGCGTAGCGTACGCATCGAAGGCCTCCGTCGGTTCGGAAGCCAGGGACGCGCGCGCCGGTCTGCCGTTAACGGCGAGCGGCTACTCGTCGAACGCAACCCAACGCAGCTCTTCGAGCCAGAGCGCCAACATCGCGGCATCCAGCGTCAGCGTGCCCGCGCGGGTCACATCCTCCGGCGGCGGCACGAGCTCCGCCATGCGGTCGTAGACCCGCTCGCGTCGCGCATCTGTGGTGCGCGGCAGCAGATGAAAGAGCGAGAGCGTGTCGCGCCGGCGCGCGGCGTCCAGCACGGCGTCGATGTCGGCGTCGATGTCGGCGTCCGCAAGCTCGCCCGTATCGATGCGTTCAAGCGCCGCGCGTAGCGCCGCCGGGGCGTCGGCGAAGTAGGGCGTCCCAGGGCCGGATGCCGCCCGGAGGGCGCAGACGGCGTCGTAGGGCACGGTGATGGAGAGTCCCGCGCGTTCCAGCGCGACCGACCCGGTCGTTACGGCCAGCAGGCCGTTGCCCGCTTCGTCGACCTCGAGCGTGTACTCGCAGCCCAGATCGACGGCCGTCGCCGAGGGCGTCTCGACCACGAACAGCCGCGGCGGCGCGTTCACCACGGCATGCACGGCGCCGCGCGCCAGGTGCACGCGATGCTCGTTCTCGCCCGTCGACACGAGCTTGAGTCGCGAGTGCGGACGGATGCTCAACTGGCCGATGTCCGCGACATCGAGCACGAAGCGCGCCTCGTCCCCCGTCCCCAGCCACTCGCCCACGCCTAGCACGCGGCGGGAGGCGACGCGCTCGCCCGCGTCGACCACCGCGAGTTCCCAACCCGGCTTGGGTCCGGGCGATTCGCGCTCCGGCCCGAACAGCAGCACCCCCGCCACCACGGCGGCGGCCACCGCGGCCGCCGTGAGGGTCCACGCCACGAGGCGCGGGCGCCGCGAAGGCGCTGCGGGCGCGCCGCGGAAGCGATAGCCTCCGAGCGCGCGTTCGAGCGCGCGCACGTCGTCGTCCGGCGTGCCCGTCTTGTCCCAGAGATAGTCGTCGTCCATGGCTTACTCCCCGGCCTGCAGCCGTTCGCGCAGCTGCTTCATGCCGCGATGCAGATTCACGCGCACGGAGCCCGGCGTCAGGCCCGTGCGCTCGGCAATTTCGGGTCCGGTCAATCCGCCCACGAGGCGCATCAGCAGCGTCTCGCGGTACGCGTCCGGCAGTTGGCGGATCGCCGCCAGCGCCTCGCGCGCCTCCGCCGTCGGCGGCGCCTCGCGGCCGAGATCGTCCGGCAGCACTTCGACGCGCCGCCGACGCCGATGGAAGTCCACGGCCCGGTTGCGGGCGATCGTGCAGAGCCAGCCGCCGAAGGCGCGGTCATCGGCGAGGCTGCGCAGGGAGCGCCACGCCCGCAGGAATACGTCCTGGACAAGGTCGTCGGCCTCCCCCGCCGGAACCCGCGCCAGCAAGATGGCGTGCACGACGCGGCCGTAGTACGCGTGGATGTGCTGGAAGGCCTCCGCCTCGCCGCGGCGCCAAGCGGCGACCCAGCCGGCGAGCGCCTCCGGGCCCGGATCGGCGGGTCGCGAGCCGTCAGCGGACATGGAGGCACGGTGCCCGACGGGATGGTTGGGGTCAACGGCAATCGGCACGCGCGCGGGGCTCCCGGGTGCCGGTCAGAAGCGGGCCGGCTGCCCTCAGGGACGCCGCGCCGCCGGGACCGTTAGCGCGCGCCGAAGGTGCGCTACCGCAAGCCGCGGGCGGTCGCGTCACGGCGACAGCCCGGCCTCCCGAAGACAGGGGTCCAAGAGGCTACGCAGGTCGCACCGGGCTGCCGCGTCGGTCAGGTACGCGAGGTCGAGGCTCGCGCGGCTCGTCTTCAGCACGCCCACGACATCCCGCCGCTGACCAGCGAGGATGCCGCTCGACGCTCGTAACCACTCCAGCTTCTGGAGCACGATGTCCTCCGCGGAGTAGAACGCCACCTCCGCGGCCTCGATGCGAACGGGCACCGCGCGCGCGAGGGCGGCACGCTGCAGTGGCTGCGAACCGGCGACGAAGAAGTCCACTTTGTCCATCCACGCAAGGTGGATGGCGTTGAACGAGCTGCTCCGCAACACGGCTTCGCCCAACCCCGCATCCGGGAGGTACCAACCCTCCCCGAAGGCCGCACGAAACGCCTCGATCTGGTCCACCTCAAGCGCCACGAGCACGTCGAGATCGTTGGTCATGCGCGGCTCGCCGTGGCGAGCGCTGGCCACGGACCCGCCGACGGCATAGGGCACAGGCACCCGCTCGAGGACGGCTGCCACCGTGATGAGCAGACGCTCCATGTCCGAGATCACGCGCGCGAGGACTCCACGGGGTCTGGAGCCCAACCCCAGATCTCGCGTACGAGATGAGGCGCGATGTAGGTCGCGGCAAGGCGCAGCTCAAGCTCACGCGGCGAGGCGGCCGGATGCCGATCCCGAAGCGCTTGGAGACCAAGGGCGCGCGCCGATGCGCACAGCGCGCCAGCCTTGCGTAGGCGGCCTCGCGGGCCCGCCGCGCGGTAGAGCGCGAACAACATCTCGTCCGCCTCCCGGTGCGTGTCCGGCGACTGAGACACGTAGGCGTGAGGGAGGGAAGGCTCCATCAGGCCTACTATACCCGTGGCTTCCCCCGGGCGGGCGCACGCGGTCACGGCCGATAGACGCCCACAGCGCTTGCCAGCCACACAGGGCTTGCCAGCCACACAGGGCTTGCCAGCCACACAGGGGCCAACGGAGCCCAACGAGGCGGAGTCGAGGGAACCGTTCGCGCGACCCCTACTTGCGCAGCGGAAGTGCGAGGCGCGGCGGGCCGTCGCGCAACGCCGTGGCGCCGGCGGAGTCGATGGGCAGGCGATCGAGGAGCGTGCGCTTGAGCGCCAACGTGTGCTGCGCGGCGCGGCGCACGACGTCCACCCGCGCCCAGCCGGACGCAAGCCCACCGGTCAGCGCGGCGGATTCGACGTAGACCTTGTCCGCCGATGCTGCCAAGTCCTCCGGGGAAAACGAACGCGCCCAGGCCGCCGCCGCGTCGTCAATCACGGGACGCTCCTCGTCGGTGAACTTGTACTGCGCCATCAGCGTTCGCGCGAGCGACCGAGCGAGGTCGTCCACATCCTTGTACTGCACGGGCTTCGCGACGGTGTGCCACACGATGCCGCTGGAGAACAGATCCACGCCTAGCCGCCCACGCACCGCGGGCGGATGCAGCAAGTTGACCTGCGCCTCCGTCAGCATCGCATCGATCTCGGCGTAGAAGCGGTCCTTCAACGCGGCTTCGTCGAGGAGCATCTGCAACTTCAAGACGCCCTCGCCATACCCGACCTGCCGGCGCTCGTCCTCTTGGACGAAGCGATCGCCCATGTCGTTCAGCCGCGCGTGCTGGTCGGCGGAGAGCGGCAGTCCGCCCTGCTCGAGCGTGGCGCGCACGAGGTTCACGCTGACGGCGGGATGCGAGAACGATCCGTTCGCGCCTGTGCCAGGCACGCCCTTCTGCACGAGGTCGATGGCCAGCGCCTGGAGCGGGCTGTTCCACTTGGGGATGTCGAGCATGGAGGTCTGGTCCAACTCGGCGCCGGTCGCGAGCGACGCGGTCAGGGTATCGAGCAGCGGCAGCAACTTGGCCACGGCCTCGCCGGCCTTGCCCCAGTCCTGGGCCTCCAGCGCCTTGCGATGCGCCGCGGGTCCGTACACGCTGGAGCGGTCCCCGCCCGCGGCGTCGAGTTCGGACGGGCTCGTGCGCGGCTCGGCGTGCGCGCGCGCCTTGAGCGCCTCCAACTCCGCGCGCAGGGCCGCGTTGTCGCTGCGAGCCGCCTCGAGCTCGCCCTGCAGGCGCGCCTGGATCGCCCGGTCGGCCTCCAAGACCGGCGCGCTCGCCTCGCGCGCCTCGCCCGGCAGGTCGGCGCTGATGGGCGCGGGCGCCTCAGGCGCGGACGTGCGGCCCGCGAAGAAGGCGCCGAGCGCGACGAGAAAGGCGAGGGCCACAGTGGTCTTGAGTTGCATGATCGTTGCTCCTTCGACGAAGAGAGCACCCGCGCTGGCGGCCGTCGGTGTGGCCGCCTGGATGCTCGACGTCGCCGTCGATAGGGTTCCGTGGGCGCCGAGTCCCGCGACGGGCAGCAGCGCCGCCTGCCAAGCGGCCCGCGCGCCGTAGGCGCCGTCGAGCTCCGCGCGCAGCCGTTCACGCGCACGCCGCAGTCGGCTCTCGATCGTGCGTAAGGGGACACCGTCCAGACGCGCGAGCTCGGCACTGGTCAGGCCGTCGAAGTAGCGGCGCACGATGGCACTGCGACCCGGTTCAGGCAATCGCGCCACGGCGTCGGCCACGCGGCGCTGGATCTCGACACGCTCCGCGATGTCGTCGGCGACGTACCCCTCGGGGCGTGCGGCCGCCTGCTCGCGCCGGCGAACGCGGCCGCGGGTACGCAGCGTGCGCAGCGAGAGGTTGCGGGCAATCGTCGCCAACCACGCGCGCAGCCGGACGCCCGCAGGCGGCGGGCGCCGAAGCACGGCCAGGTAGGTCGCCTGGACGACGTCGTCGGCGCCGTGCTCGTCGATCACGAGGCTGCGCGCGATGCGGCGCAGAAACGCCCCGTGCTCGAGCAGGAACTCCGGCGTGGGATCGGGGGTGGGCGTCATTGTGGCTCTCTACCCCTAGGTTCCCGCCGCGGGCTCTAGCCCTCCACTGGAAACCCGAGAAGCGCGCAGACCGCAACCAATCGGGGTCCGAGTGGGCTCGTCCGCATAGAAGAGAGGCATGAGCGCGCACCTCGTCCACGGCACGACGGCCCCGGGCTTCGAGGTTGTACGCGCCGCGTTCGCGCGCAACCTCGCCTCGGGCCAGGAACTCGGCGGCGCATGCGCGCTGGTACGCGGCGGCCGGCTCCTCGTGGATCTCTGGGGCGGCGTGCGGGCGCCGAACGGCGCGCCCTGGGAGCGCGATACGGTGGTGCTCGTCTACTCCGTCACCAAGGGCTTCGCCGCGGCCGGCCTCGGGCTGCTGCACGCGCGCGGCCTATTGGACTACGACGCGCCGGTCGCCACGTACTGGCCCGAGTTCGCGCAGCACGGCAAGCAGGCGATCACCGTGCGGGCCCTGCTAGCGCACCGCGCCGGGCTCGCGGCGCTCGATGTGCCGTTGACCCCCGCGCTGATCGGCGATCCCGAGCGGTTGGACGCGCACCTGGCCGCCCAGCGCCCCGGCTGGGAGCCGGGAACCCGCCACGCCTATCACGCGATCAGCCTTGGCTTCTACCAAGACGCCCTCGCCCGCCGCGTGGGCGGCCGCGATCTGCGCACGCTCGTGCGCGCAGCGTTCGCGGCGCCGCTAGGCGAACGCCTCTCCATGGGCGCACCGCTCGACGTGCCGCGTGAGCGCATCGCGACCATCGAGCCGGTCCAACCGCTGCGTGCCTTGCTGCATCCGCGTCAGCTCACGCCGCGCTTCACGCTCGCGCTGCTGTGCCCGTACTCCTTGACCGCCCGCAGCGTGCGCAATCCGTATCTCGCCGGGCCCGCCGATCTCGATGCGCCGACTTGGCGCGCGCTCGCGCTGCCTGCCTCGAACGGCTACGCCAGCGCCCGGGCCGTGGCGGCGCTCTACGGCGCGCTCGTGGCACCGGACGCACCCCTCGGTGTCGGCGTGAGCGCCGGCTTCGGTCAGCCCGCGCCGGACTCGTGGGATGCGGTGTTCAAGCGCCACACCGCGTACGCTTTGGGGTTCATGAAGCCCAGCCGCGACTTTGCCTTCGGCTCCTCCCCCGCCGCGTTCGGCGCACCCGGCGTGGGTGGCTCGTTTGGTTTCGCCGACCCCGAAACGCGCACGGGCTACGCGTACGTCTCCAATCGCCTGGGTTTCAACGTGTTCGACGATCCCCGCGAGCGGCGGCTGCGCACCGCCTGCGAAGCCGCGCTGCAATCCGCATGAGTTCCCAGCCCACCGGTCCCGACGACGACGGCGCCCACCTCGCCGCGCTCGACCTGGGCTCGAACAGTTTCCACTTGCTCATCGCCCGCCAGCGAGGCGAGGAGCTGCGCCCCCTGGATCGCGTCCGCGAACAGGTGCAGTTGGCCCGCGGCATCGGGCGTAACCGCATGTTGAGTGCCGTCACGCGCCAGCGCGCGCTGGACACCCTCGAACGGTTCGGTCAGCGCCTGCGTCACATCCCGGCCGCACGCGTGCGCGCGGTCGGTACGAGCGCACTGCGCACAGCCCGGAATGCGCCAGCGTTCCTTGTGGACGCGCAGGCGGCCCTGGGCCACCCCATCGAGGTGATTGCGGGCCATGAAGAAGCACGACTCATCTACCTCGGGGTCGCGCATGACCTACCGGACGACGCGGGCTCGCGCCTCGTGCTCGACATCGGCGGCGGCAGTACGGAGTGCATTCTGGGCGAGCAGTTCGAAGCCCGCGAAACGCACAGCGTGCGTATGGGCTGCGTGGTCACGAGTCGCAAGTTCTTCGGCGATGGTCACCTCACGCGGGCGCGGTTTCAGGATGCGCGCTTGGCGGCCGAGCGTGAGTTGCGCTCCATCGCCCGCGGACTGCGCGAGCAGGGCTGGGACCGGGCCATCGGGGCCTCCGGCACGATCCGCGCGGCCGAAGCCGTGTTGCGTGCCAACGGCTTCGCCGAGGCGGGCATCACCGCCGACGGCCTCAAGGCGCTGCGCAAGGTGATGATTGAAGCGGGCACGCTGAAGCGGCTGACCCTCGCCGGCCTGCCCAGTGATCGCACCAAGGTCTTCCCGGGTGGCGTGGCCATCCTGGAGGCCGTCATGCACAGCCTCGACATCACGTGCATGACGACAACGCCCAGCGCGCTGCGCGAAGGCGTGCTCTACGACCTCATCGGCCGCATCCGCCACGAGGACGTACGCGAGCGGACGATCCGGGGCTTTCAAGAGCGCTACCGCGTAGACCGCAAGCAAGCAGCGCGCGTCGAGCGGACGGCGCTCGCCTTGCTCGCGCACGCGCCCAAAGCGTGGGCTCTCGATCCGGCGCGCGACGGGCGCGTGCTGTCGTGGGCGGCCCGCGTGCACGAGATCGGCTTGGCGGTGTCGCTCGACAAGCACCACCGGCACGGCGCGTATTTGCTGCAGCACGCCGACATGCCGGGATTCTCGCGCGACGACCAGTTGCTGCTCGCCGCGCTCGTGGGCTGCCATCGCCGCAAGGTTGCCATCGACCGGCTGGCCTGGGCGCTCCCCGACCTGCGCGCACGCCTCACGCACCTGGTCCTCATGCTCCGCATCGCGGTGCTCGTGCACCGATCTCGGGGCCTGCAGACGATCGCGGGCCTGCGCCTCGAGACCGAGGGCGGACGCGTCAGGCTGCGCGCGCCGCGCGCGTGGCTCGCGAGCCATCCCCTGACACGCCTGGACCTGGAGGCGGAGCGCAAGTTACTCGTGCCGTTGGGCGTCGCCTTCGAAGTGGCCGAACCGCAGACCTAGACCCTGGCGGGGAGCTTCCCACGACCCAAGGCCGGGCCGCCGCTCCGGTCGCGGGAGAGCGCCGGGGACGTGTGGGTGTAGGGGTTGCGGGCGCCACGCGAGCCCGCCGTCGTCTTCACGCAATATCCATCAGGGATACACGCATGCCTTGTCCTACGAGGAGTAGCCTCCCCCGCGTGCGGGTCCAGACACACGACGCGAGCGATCCCAAGCGGCTCTACCACCTGATCGAGGACGTCTTCGCGCGCGCGGACGACAGCTTCAACGGGCGCCGGCTGCTCGTGGGTTGCGCCGAAGCCTTCTTTGAGCGATTTCGGCAGGATCTGGGGCTCGTGGCGGTGTACGTGTACGCCGCGCGGCGGGCCGGGTTCCACCGCGAGGCGGCCCTCGGACTCGAAGCGGGGGCCCCGGCCGCGGTGCTCGACCGAACGGATCCTCTGCTTCGCCACCTCCTGTCCGGCCCCGGCGTGGACACACTGGCCGAGGGACCGGCCGGCGCGCTCCTGGGCCTGCGCCTCGACGAGCCACGCGCCAAACACCTGCTGCTGCTGCGCCTCGCGCCGGGCTCCGATGCGACTCGCGCGCTCGTCCTGGCGAAGCCGTTGCGGGCGGCGCTGTCGGCGCGCATCCTGCAGAATCGCTGGGGACAGTCCCTGCGGGAGGCCGCCGAAATCCAGCGCGGACTGCTGCCTGTCGGCATGCCCGCGCTCGACGGCTTCACCATCGCGGCTCTTTCGCAGCCTGCCGAGGAGGTCGGCGGCGACGTCTACGACGTGGCCCGCATGGACGAGCACACGGTGGCGATCGCCGTGGCGGACGCGAGCGGCCACGGTCTACCCGCGGCGCTGGTCGCGCGCGACATCACGATCGGCCTGCGCATGGGCCTGCGTAGCGGGCAGCACGCGACGCGGCTCCTGGAAAACCTCAGCGAGGTAATCCACTCGAGCAGTCTCTCGAACTCCTTCGTCTCGGTGTTCTACGGCGAGCTTACAAGCGACGGCACCCTCCTGTACGCCAACGCGGGACATCCTCCGCCGCTGATCGCACGCGCCGACGGCGTGGAGGCGTTGCGCTGGGGCGACACCGTCCTTGGGCCGACGCCGCGGGCCCGGTTTCGCCGCCACGTGACGCAGCTTGCGCCCGGCGACACCCTCGTTGCGTACACGGACGGCATCACCGAGCGCCGCAACGAAGCCGGCGCGTTCTTCGGCGCCGAGCGGCTGGCGGAGATCGTGGCCCGCTGCCGGGGAACCGAGCCCGCGGAGACGCTGGCACGGGTCCTCGCGTCGGCCGAGGCCTTCGCTCCCGGAACGCCGTGGGAGGATGACGCTTCCGTACTCGTGATCCAGCGCCACCTGGCCGCGACGACCACACCCGAACGGGCCCCGGGCGAGCGCCGCATGCGCTTGGGTGGCCCACGTCGTTGAACGCGGTGGGCAAGCCGCGCACAATGGGCGATCGATCAACTGAGGGCACCATGACCAAGGCACGCATTCTCGTCGTCGAAGACGAGCCCGACCTGCGCGAGGTCCTCAAGTACAACCTCACGCGCGAGGGCTATCGCGTCCTCACCGCCGCCGACGGCGCGACGGGCCTGCGTCTCGCGCGCGAGGAGAAGCCCGATCTGATCCTGCTGGACCTGATGCTGCCCGACCTCGATGGCCTCGAGGTGTGCCGCCGACTCCGCGGCGACCAGAGCATCGGCGGCACGCCGATCATCATGGTGACGGCGAAAGACGAGGAGGCCGACGTCGTGCTCGGCCTCGGGCTCGGGGCCGACGACTACATTCCCAAACCCTACCGCATGAAGGAGGTCGTCGCCCGCGTCGGCGCGGTGCTTCGCCGAGGGTCGCACGACGCGGACGACGATCCGCGCCAGCCGCTCCGCCGCGGCCCCGTGCGCATCGATCCCGCGCGCCACGACGTCGAGATCGATGGAGTAAGCGTCGCGTTCACCGCCACGGAGTTCCGCCTCCTGCACTTCCTGGCGAGCCGCCCGGGCCGCGTCTACGAGCGCGACACGCTGCTGCGGCGCGTGCTGGGCGACGACGCGATCCGAGTGGACCGCAACATCGACGTGCACGTGCGCTCCATTCGCAAGAAGCTGGGCCCCCACCGCGACATCATCGAGACCATTCGAGGCGTCGGGTACCGATTCAGCGACCGCGCGTGACACGGGGCCGTCCCCACCGCCTGCGGCCCGGGATCTTCCTCAAGATCTTCCTCTCCATGCTCGCCCTCATCGTGCTGACGGGCAGCGTGGTGGCCTGGATCGCGGCAGCCCAGATCCGCAGCGAAGTCGAGGAAGAGACGCGCGTGCGCCTGCGCAAGCAGGTCGCGACGCTGGAGGCACTCCTCGACCCCGCGGGTGGGCCCATCGCGTACGACGCGGACAGGCAGGAGCGCGCGCGCCGCGTCGGGCAGCACTTAGACATACGCATCACCTTCCTCGACGCCGACGGCGCTGTTGCGGCGGACTCCCACAAGGACCCGCGCGGCATGGAAAACCACGCGGATCGGCCGGAGGTGCGCGCGAGCCTCACGGGCCCGTTCGGAGAGTCGATTCGCCACAGCGGGACGCTGGATCTCGAGATGGTCTACGTGGCGCGCGCGCTACGTGTCGGCGGCCAGTTGCGCGGCTACGTGCGCGCCGCACAGCCGCTTGAGAACATCGAGAGCCGCTTCCGCGGCCTCCGCGAGACGATGCTGCGTGCCCTGGGCATGGCCATCCTGTTCGGATTCCTCGGCGCCGTCCTCGTGACCAGGCGGCTCGCCCGGCCGATGCGGGAGTTGTCGGCCGCCGCGGCCGCCGTTGCCGCGGGCGACTTCACCCGGCGTGTGCCCGTGAGCAGCCACGACGAAGTGGGTGACCTGGGCCAGAGCTTCAACGAAATGGCCGCGCGCCTCGAACAGGAGATCGCGACCATTCGGCAGGACCAGCGCGAGTCGCGCGCGATCCTGGGCGGGATGGTCGAAGGGGTCGTCGCAGTGGACGCCGAGGAGCGCATCGTGCTGCTCAATGCGGCCGCCCGGCAGTTGCTGGGCATCCCCGTGGATGAACTGCCCGGCCGCGTGCTTTGGGAGTCGGTGCGCGTGCCCACGCTGACCGCCGCCGTGGCGGATGCCCTGGAGCACGGCACGGTGCAGCGCGGGACCGTACGGCTCGGCGCGGCGGCCCAGGAACGGGTCGTTCAGCTCTACGCGGCTCCGCTCCTCGGGGACGACGGCCAAACACGCGGGGCCGTGCTCGTGCTCAACGACATCACCGATCGCGAACGCGTCGAGTCCATGCGCCGCGACTTCGTCGCCAACGCGTCGCACGAGCTGAAGACGCCCCTCGCGTCCGTCCGAGCGCTGATCGAGACGATTCTCGACGACGACGCGATGCCCACCGACACGCGCCGCGGGTTCCTCGTCCGGGTCGTCAGCCAGGTCGATCGCCTGGTGGCGATGGTTCAGGAGATGCTCGCCCTCTCGCGCCTCGAAGCCCAGCGATCCCAAGAGCGGGCGGAACCGGTGGATGCCCGCGAGGCCATCGAGGCCGTCGTCGACGAGTCCGCGCCGCTCGCGAAAGATCGGCGGGTCAAGATCGTCGTCGCCCTGCCCGAGCAGGCCTGCCGCGTGCGGGCCGACGCGGAGGCCCTGCGGCGCATCGTGGGCAACCTGCTGGACAACGCCCTCAAGCACAGCCCCTCCGGCGGGGAGGTCGCCCTCTCCGCCACGGCGACGCAGGACACCCTCACCATCGCCGTGCGCGACCACGGACCGGGCATCGCCCTTGAGAAGCAGGAGCGGATCTTCGAGCGCTTCTACCGGGTGGACGAGGGCCGGTCCCGCGACGCGGGCGGGACCGGGCTGGGCCTTGCCATCGTCAAACATCTTGTATCGGCCCTCGACGGCCAGGTGGCCGTCCAAAGCACCCCGGGCGCCGGGAGCACGTTCCGGGTGACCCTGCCGCTGGCCGCCGCGCCCGGGGCGTAGGCGCCCGGCGGGCCGCGCGCTCTTGACGGCATTTTCACGGACTCTGCATCGAGCAGACACCAGGACCGGCTAGGATCGCTCTCCATGCCGATCCATCTCCACCGTGACCTGGACCGTCTTGCGCGCGAAATCCTCGCCCTGGGCGCCCTCGTCGAGCAGGCCGCCCAAAACGCGATCGACGCGCTCGTACATCGCCGCGGTGAGCTCGCCCGCGCCGTCATCCGCGGCGACGATCCGATCGACCTCCAGGAGGTCGAGGTGGAGACCGATTGCCTCAAGATGCTGGCGCTGCATCAGCCGGTGGCCGGCGACCTGCGCTACATCGTCGCGGTGCTCAAGGTCAACAACGACTTCGAGCGCATGGGCGACCTAGCGGTGAGCATCGCCGAGCGCGCGGAGTTTCTCGCGTCGAAAGAGCCCCTCGAGTTGGGCATCGACTTCAAGCGCCTGGGCTCGCTCGTGATGCAGATGGTGCGCCACTCCCTCGACGCGCTCGTGCGGCGCAACGTCAAGGTGGCCCGGGAAGTGCTGCGCTACGACGACGCGGTGGACACGATGCACCGCGACGTCATCGTGCGCATCGAGGAAGCGCTCCAACAGGATCCGAGCGTGGCCGTCCGCGCGATCAGCCAACTCTCGGCGTCTCGAAACCTCGAGCGGATTGCCGATCTGGCGACGAATATCGCCGAAGACGTAATCTTCATGGTGGAGGGCGAAGTCGTTCGCCACCAGAAGAGGCCCCCGGACGAGGCCACCAAGCCGAGCTGACGCGCGCGCGCCGCGGCCCCAACGCGGCGAACCTGCCGAGCGCGACCCGCTCTGCTCCTCGAAGCGACCCGGTCTGCGCTGCGCAGCGATCAGACCGCCTACCCGAAGCGACCCGTGACGTAGTCCTCGGTTTCCTTCAGCCGCGGACCTACGAAGATGTCTTGGGTCGGACCGTACTCGACCAACCGGCCGAGGTACATGAACGCCGTGTTGTCGCTGGCGCGCTGCGCCTGCTGCATGTTGTGCGTCACCATCAGGATCGTGTACTGACCCTTCAGTTCCTGAATGAGATCCTCGATGCGGCCGGTGGCAATCGGATCGAGCGCCGAACACGGTTCGTCGAGTAGCAGGACGCCGGGATTGCCGGCGATCGCGCGGCCGATGCACAGCCGCTGCTGTTGGCCGCCGCTGAGCCGCAGGGCGCTGGCGTCCAGCCTGTCGCGCACCTCATCCCACAGCCCCGCGCTGCGTAGACTCCGCTCCACGACCTCGTCCAGAACCTTCCGGTCCTTCACCCCGTCAATGCGCAGCGGGTAGGCGATGTTCTCGTAGATGCTCATCGGAAACGGATTGGGCTTTTGGAAGACCATCCCGATGCGCTTGCGAAGCTCGATGACGTCGACCCCGGCGCTGTAGAGCGACTCGCCATCTAGTCGCATGTCGCCTTCGATCCGCACGGTGGCGATGAGGTCGTTCATGCGATTCACCGAACGCAGGAGCGTGGACTTCCCGCAGCCTGAGGGTCCGATTAGCGCGGTGACCTCGCCGCGCGGGACGTCCAACGCGATCCGGTACAGGGCACGCGTCGCCCCGTACCAGAGGTCGAAGTCGCGGATGTTGACGATGGCCTCCTTCGGGGCCATCGCCTCGTGCGTCGCCGTCTCGTAGGGCAGACCCGCAGACACGGCTTCGAACACGCCGCCGAGGCGCGCGGCCTGGGGACGCACGCGCGGCACGGTGCCGGACTCCGTCATGGGCTCCTCCTTCGTCATTGGCCGTCCACAAATCGACGCCTGAGGCGCCCGCGAATCGAGATGGCAACCAGGTTCAGAACCACCACCAGGCTGATCAGAAGCAGGGTCGTGGTGAACACCATCGGCTCGGCGGCCTTCGCGTCGGGACTCTGGAAGCCAAGGTCGTAGATGTGAAAACCCAAGTGCATGAAACTGCGCTCGGGGTGGACAAACGGGTAGGAGCCATCGACCGGGAGCGCCGGGGCCATCTTGGCCGCCCCCACGAGCATGATGGGCGCCACTTCCCCCGCGCCGCGGGCGATCGCGAGGATCATGCCCGTCATGACGCCCGGCATGGCACGCGGCAGCACGATGCGCCGGATCGTCTGCCACTTGCTCGCGCCGCAGGCATAAGAGCCTTCCCGCATGCTCGCCGGCACGGCGGCCAGGGCCTCCTCGGTGGCCACGATGACCACGGGCAGCGTCAGGAGCGCGAGGGTGAGCGCCGCCCACAGGATGCCGCCCTTGCCGTAGGTTGGATTGGGAAGGTTCTCCGCGAAGAACACCTCGTCGATGCCCGCGCCGATCGTGTAGCAGAAGAACCCGAACCCGAAGACGCCAAACACGATGCTGGGGACACCAGCGAGGTTGTTGACGGCGATGCGCACCATGCTCACCAACGCGCCCTGCTTGGCGTACTCACGCAAGTACAGGGCGCCGAGCACACCAAGGGGCACCACGAGGATGGTCATGAGCATCGTCAGGATGACCGTCCCGAAGATCGCGGGCCACACGCCCCCCTCGCTGTTGGCCTCGCGCGGGTCCGCGCTCAGGAACTCCCACCAGCGCGCGGCATACACACCCAGGCGCTGCCACCATCCGAGCCGATTGGCCGGATACGCCCGCACGATGTCGACGAGCCGCACGGCGTGTTCCGCGCCGTCCGCCGTCTCCAGGATCAGCGCGTAGCGACCGCCCCGCGCCCGGAGGTCTTCCACGCGCGCGGCCGCGGCCGCGCGCTCCACGCGGGTGACCTGCTCGACCTGCGCGTGGCGCGCCAACGCGGCCTGGTGCTCAGGGGAGCCGCTCCCGTACTCGTTCTCCACACCGCGCGCCAACTGCCGCGACGCCTCAATCTTGCCATCAAGCGGGGAGACGGTCTCCTCTTCCAGCTCCGCCGCGGCGATCCACGAATCGAGCGCCTCCTCGTGGTGCGCCACGAAGGCCGCCCAGGCGTCCTCGGGCGTCGTGGCCGTGCGCGATTCGCCTTCCGCGAAGGCGACCGGGATGCCGTAGAACCGGCCCCACTCTCGGCGCTCGATGGTGAGGGCCCACTCAGGCTCGCTGGAGCGCACGATCTCGAAGTCCTGGACCCAGTGAAAGCCCTCGCGCTGGCTAGGGCTGCGATTGCCGGTGCGCAGGAACCGGCGCGCGGTCTCGCCCCCCGCCGCAGCCACCCGCGCGCGCGCCGCCTCGCGCTGGGCGTCGTCGGCAATGGCATCGAAGACGTGTGCCTCCGGCTCGTACGTATCGACATCGTGCAGTTCGCCCATGACCGCCCGTCCATCGACGGTTTCCAGCCGCTCGACGGCCTGCGGCCAGAACGTGGCGCCGCCTCGCACGGCCACGATCGCCAGCAGCCCCACCACCATGGCAATGGCCAGGGCCAGGGAAACGCCCGTCATCCAAACCATCGACTCGCCACGCGCGAACAGCGACGATCGGCGAATCGTGCTGACGGGGGGGACGGGCTTCGCGGCGAGCATGGTTACAGGTCCTCGAGCCGACGCCGGACGCGACGTCGGACCAACTCCGCGACTGTGTTCAGCGCGAAGGTCATCGCGAACAGGACGAAGCCGGCGAGGAAGAGCACGCGGTAGTGGGTGCTGTCCTTCACAGCCTCCGGCAGTTCCGTGGCGATGTTGGCTGAGAGCGTGCGGAAGCCGTTGAACGCATTCCACTCCATGATCGCCGTGTTGCCCGCCGCCATGAGCACGATCATGGTCTCGCCCACGGCGCGGCCGATCCCGACCATGAGGGCACCGAACAAGCCCGACATGGCTGTCGGGACGACGATTCGCCACGCGGTCTGCCAGGGCGTGGCGCCGCACCCCAGCGATGCCTCTCGAAGTTCGCGCGGCACGCTCGAGAGCGCGTCTTCGGCCAGGGTGTAGATGATCGGCACGATGGCGAAGCCCATCACGAAGCCGACGATCATCGCGTTGCGTGGTTGGTAGGCCAGGCCAGTTCCGGTGGGACCGCGCGGGTCGGTGCCACCGAACGCAAGCCCGAGCAGCCACGCGAGGAGCAGCCCGACGGCGACGACCACGAGAAGCCGGAGCAGATCGACCAGCGCACACTGCAACCGGCTCCACTGCGTGGAGACGCTCCGCACCCAGCCTCCGCCGACGCGAAACACCAGCAGGCCCGCCAGCGCGAACGCGAACGGCGACAGCATGAAGCTCCAGCCCCCGGCTGCCTCGCCGCGGCCGCGGTTGAGCCAGGCCAGTACGTCCCCTGCGAAGCAGAGGCGCTCCACCGTCGGCGCGATCAGGATGCCGACTCCGAGAGCGAGCGGGAGCATCGCGCTGATGGCGCCCAGCCGCGGCAGCCCTTCCAGACGCACGGCGGTCCGGGCGGGCAGGAGTTGCCACAGGCGGGCACCCAGCGCCACGACGAACGGCAAGGCGACGAACGTCACCAGCACGACGATGAGCGTGTCCTCGATGAGCGGGGCTAGGACCACCGCCGCGAGAAAGCCCAGGACTACGCTGGGCAGGCTCGCCATCATCTCGATCACAGACTTGATGCGCGCACGCCAGCGCGGAACGAGGAACTCGCTCGTGAAGATGGCGGCGAGTAGCGCGATCGGCGCGGCGATCAGCATCGAGTAGAGCGTGGCCTTGAGCGTGCCGAACACCAGCGGCATCAGACCCAACTTGGGCTCGAACTCATCGCTTCCGCCTTCGGACTGCCAGGCATGGGCGGGGCCGACCTGGCCCTCGTACCAGACGCGCGTGAAGAGCGAGCCGAGCGTGGCCTCCGGATGACCGACGTCCACCTGCCAACGCTCGAGATTCGCCCCGCGCCAGGCGAAGAGGGCATTTTCCTGGGGGGCGATCACGAGGGCCTCCGCCGGCAAGCCCCGCTGGGTGCCGGCCTCGACGAGGCGCTGCTCGGTCGTGACGTGGTAGAGCCGGACCGTGCCGTCGGCGTGCGCCGTGGCGACCAGGCGGGAGCGCGGGGAGGCGGCCAGGGCCGTGGTGGGCGCGGCCGCGCCGCCGTCGGGCACCAACACGTGGCCGCGGGTCATGACGAGACCGTCGGCCGCGTAAGCACCCGCGGGCCGCGAGGCGAACCACACATGCAGGCGACCGCGCTGGTCGGCGGCGACGAGCGAGCCCTTGCCCACCAGATGGGTCAGGCGATCGATCCGCGCTTCCGGATCGTCCGGCAGCATGTCGAATACTTCCACGACCTCGTAGCCGGCTGAGGCACGCTCATCGCGCGCGTCGTAGCGCCACGTCGTTCCGTCGCGCCAGACGAGGAACAGCGTGTTGCCGATCCCCGAGAGCGCGAGGTGACTCGGCGGACCCAGGGCCGCGTCGGCGGTGTACGCAAGCGGCTTCGCCACGACGTCGAACACCTCGCGGTCGGTCATCATGTCGAAGCGTGCCTGCAGGTTCGTGATCTGCAGCGTGCCGTCCGCCGCGAGAAACGCGTAGGCGACTCCCTGGGGCGTGATCGACAGGTCGAGGAGTTCGATCCGGGCGCTCGCCAGCGAGACGGGCTCTTGCAGGCTGGTTTGGAGGCGATCGAGGCGCCACTGACCGCCCGGCGTGCGCGTAAGCAGGCCACCCTCGTAAGCGTCGCCCTCGCGCACTCCCTCGGACACGTCGGTCGGGTACTGAGTCTCAAAGGCAATGCGTCCCGGGCGCATCGTGCCGTCGGCGAATCCGACGGCCACATTCGGGAGAGAGTGGTCGTCCCCTGCAGCGGACGCGAACGCGAACGCCGTGGCTCCTTCGGCTTCGAACAGCGTCTGGCGCTGGACCAAGGCCCCCGTCGCTAGATCGTGCACGTCGAGCCGGCCGTCGGCGCGCAGCCGCCAGCCGAGCGTGCCCTCGTCGTTGGTTCCGGTGCGCACCGGGGGGCTGTCCGCTTCCACGCCCTCCAGCGCCAACGTAGGCAGGCGCTCGACGCTCGCGGAGGCAAACAAGGGCCACACGACCCAGAGCAGGAAGGCGAAGATGAGCGTGACGACGGCGATCGTCCCCAGGCCCCCGATGGTGATGGAGGCCGTAGCCAGGCGCTCCGCACGGCGCACGCTCCGCGGCGTCTTGCGGACGCGCGGTGCGGACGATGCGCTCGAGTGCGGGTCGGCGTGCATGCGGCGAGGATACTCAGTGGACGCGACGGGCCGTCCCGGTTCGGCGGGGAGGAAAGGGGGCGCCGGCGGCCGAAGCCGCCGGCGCCGAGCAGGCGTGGAGGATCAAGCCCTCCGCGGAGAGGGGGCGGCTACGCGTGCCTAGCCCGTAGTTCGCCGCCACAGACAGTCGGGGAACCGGGGCGAGGCGGATGCAGAGGCGAGGCGCGCTCGACAACGGTCGGCGGGCTGGCTGGGGCGCGGAAGGCCGATGAGGAGGCCGACTCGTGGCCGGTCCACTCGAGGACGACGAAGCGGCCTGATCGCCCCCAGCCCAGGCTGCCGCACGTCCGACATGCCAAGGAACTTCGCGCTCACCACACTAGCGGGCCTTCTCGGCCGCCGGAGCCAGGCCGACCTTGCGGAGTTCGGTCAGGGCGATGGCGCCCGGCACGGGGAAGTAGCCGTCCTTCGCGACGGTCTCCTGGCCCTGCCTGGAGAACACCAACTTGATGAACTCCGCGCGCAGCGGCTCGAGTTGGCTACCGGGCTTGTAGTTGACGGCGAGGTAGAGGAAGCGCGCCAAGGGGTACGTCCCGCTGTAGGCGTTGGCCGGCTCCGCGGCGACGAACTGCCCGGGCCTCGTGGCCAACGGTACGGCCACCACGTCGGCGGTGAGGTAGCCGATGCCCGAGTAGCCGATGCCGCCCAGATCGTTGGCGACCGATGTCACGACCGCCGCGCTGCCGGGCTGCTCTTTGACGGTGTCCTTGAAGTCACCCTTGAACAAGGCGTTGTCCTTGAAGTACCCGTAGGTGCCCGAGGCCGAGTTGCGCCCGTACAGCGTCACCGGCCGCGTGGCCCAGGAGCCCGTCAAGCCGACGTCGCCCCACGTGCGAATCTCGTTCGCCTCACCGCCCTTGCGCGTCTTCGAGAACATCGCATCGACCTGCTGCAGCGTCAGGCCCGTCTTGGCGATCGGATTGTCCTTGTGGACGTAGACCGCGAGCATGTCGATGGCGGTTCGCAGCTCCGTGCAGCGGTAGCCGAACTTGGCCGCGAACGCGTCCTGTTCCTTGCTCTTCATCGCGCGGCTCATCGGTCCGAAGGTCGACGAGCCTTCGATCAGCGCGGGCGGCGCCGTCGAGGAGCCCTTGCCTTCGACCTCGACCCGCGCGTCGGGGTGCAGCTTTTCGAACTGCTCCCCCCAGAAGGTCATGAGGTTGTTCATGGTGTCGGAGCCGACACTCTTGATGGCACCGGACGCGCCAGCGCCCGGCCGGTACTGGGGAAGCTTGGGGTCCACGTCCGCATGCGCGCTGACAGCCGCCAGGGCGAGCACGAACAGGGTGGAGATCGCGGTCCTCTTCATCGGGATGAGTCCTCTTGGGTCAGGCGGAGCGCGCGTCGCTCCGAACACCGGGCAATAGACTTGGCCCCGGTGAGCCCCTCGTTGACGACCTGTGAACTCTCGGTAAAGACCGTTTTTTTGTTTGGCGGGCCAGAAATGAAGCGTCCCCCGCACGAGGCCACCGAAGCAGCCTGAGCGGGGGACGGAGGTGCCCGAGGCCGCGTGGCCTCAGGAACCCTGTACGGAAGCGAGCCGAACTGGCCCGCGTGAGGTCTAGCCTCAGCCCTTGCCGGAGCCGCCGCAACTGGCGGCCGGCGCGCCGGGCCCCGTGCTGGGAGCCGTGGCACTACCGTTTCCGGAGGACGTGGGCTGCTGGTTCGCGCAGGCGGCGAGGCCGATCGCGCCGAGCAGGCCCAAAGCAAAGAAGAAGTGACGCATGTGGAGATCTCCCTGGGGGCAAGCCATCGACTCTAGTGATCGTCGAGGCCAGGTCAATCGGTTTTGGAGATTCTCACCCCGCGGGCTCGCGCACCGCGCAGCAGGGGGCCCCGGAAGCGCGCGCGCAGCGCTGTGGAGCGCGAAGGAAGCGGGAGGACGCCCGACCGGGCGTCTGGCGGCTAGCCTCAGCCCTTGCCGCCGCCACAGGCCGCGCCGGAGCCCACGGGGG
>JAQBWE010000234.1 GCA_027625315.1 Planctomycetota bacterium | reverse complement strand
CACAGCCAGCCCGCGGGCGCGGCGAAGGCGAGCAGGGCGAGCGCGGTGGTGGCCAGGGCCAGCGCCGTGAACCCGACAGGCGTGCTCGGCAGCCACGAGCTGGACAGCAGTCCCGTGGCCGGCAGGGCGAGCACGGCGAGCAAGGCGGCGAGGGCCGGACCTGCGCGGTCACGGCGGGGAGCGGACGGGGGCACGGAGGAAGACGACACCGACGGCCGAAACGGCCCGGTCAAGGTCGGGTTCGGCGGGTCGCGCCGAGATCCAGGTCGTAGCGCACGTCGATGAAGCCCGGCGGCTCGATCTGCGTGAGGATCGCCTTGAGGCGCCGGACTTTGGTCTCGTAGTCGTCTTCCCACGGCACCTCGGCGCGGGCCCGCTCGGTGCGGCCCCACTCGATCGTCCGCTCAACCCGCTCGCCGCGCGCGGTCGTGGGCGGGCACGAGAGCACGAGCCGCACCTCACCCCCGGAGCGGGTCTCAGGGGAGGCAGGGAACCGGCCGACATCCACGCGGATCACCGCAACGCGACCGCGGAAGTCGCGGTAGATCCGCTCGCTGAGGCGCGCGGCGGCCACGGCTTCCTCGACCCGACCCGAGCCGTCCTCCCAGACTTCGCCCAGATCGTGCGGCGGCGGCTCCGTGATGCCTGTCACGGTCGGCAGGCGATAGGGCAGTCCCTCGAGGTACGCCTCGTACGGCGCCGAGGGCAACAGGAAACCATCGTCGGAAAGCAGGCGCGTGCGTCGAACCTGGGTTCGTCCAGCGGCCGCGTGCCAGACGCTGACTTGCGCTACGGGAACGCGCAGGCGCGCGCAGACTTCCGCGCGATTGGGGTAGAGCACGCGCACGCTCTGCACGTAGCGCACGAGCGGGTGGCGGGCAATGTGGTTGCCGATGAGCCCTTCAGCGTCGGGGTCGTAGATCGACACCGAGAGCGGCGGGAACATCTTGGGCTGCAGCGTGTACTGGATTTTCGTGTCGGCCCACGAAGGCAGCTGCACGAACGCGACTTGCTCACCGTGAATACGGAACTCGTCGAGCCGGTACGCATACGCGCGCGCTTGCCGCACGACGATGCCGCCGAGCAAGAAAACGAGTGCGGCGACCGTGAGGCGCACGAGCACACGTCCAGGCGTCGAGCCGAACAAGTGCTGCAGCCGTTCGCGGCGGGTGGCCGGTTGTTTGCGTCGCGCCATGGATCCCGGACACCCTCCTTCCGGACCCTGGATCGGTAGCGCGTTCCAGCCCCTGAACCGCGCCTCCGCTGCGGTCGGGCCGACCTGAACACGCTGCTTCGGCGTTGTTCGGGTCTCGTGAGGGCCCCCACCGCACCCCGTAAAGGCCGCCCGCGCGATTGGTCGACAGGGGGAGGCCTGGCTCCGGGGGGGGCTGGGACGGGGTACGCGCATGGACCGAGGCCAACATGCCGGGCAGGGGCCGGGGACCGGGCCCGGGATCCGACTCGCCACGATCTGGGCGGACTCGCTCAAGGCCCTGTCGATCTACCCCGACACCAACGAGCGCGTGCGCGCGAAGCTCGACGCCGTGCTCACAGCCGCGCGGGAACTGCTCCAAGCGCGCGGCCGCAGCCCGCAGAACGACGCTGAGCGCGGCGTGAGCATCCTGTTCCGCCACGACACCGTACATGTCGACGAAGAGCGCGGTGAGGCGCCTGCGGGCAGCCCGCTGCTTTGGTTGCGCGAGCGCCTGGCCCACGCTGGCCTGGCTGGCGCTGAGCTCATGCCCGCGCTCGACACGCCCGCGCTCGTTGCGTTCTGCAAGCGCCTGCTGGCGAACTTCCTGCGCAAGGAGCCGGGCCTCTCCTTCGACGATCTCTGGCCCGACACCTACGCGGGTATCGTGCTCATCGACCGCCGTTTCGAAGGCACCTTCGGCGGGCTCGAAGCCCAGGGGCCTTACGCGGGCGGCCACGCGGGCACCTCGATCCGGGCGGCCGACACGAGCCACTTCCTGCGCGGCCTGCTTGCGCACCCGAAAGTATCGACGCGTGTGTTGCGGCTGAGCGGCGAAGCGACGACTCGCGCTGAGGAGTCCGTCGGCGCCTCTCAGTTGCTGAAACAAATCCTCGATGAGGTGCCGGCTGAGTCCCTCAACAGCCGCGATGCGCTCATCGGAGCTGTCTGCCGCGGGCTGGACCAGATGGGCACCCGCAGCGCAGCCGCAGCGCCCCGCTCCGACGGCAGCGGGGTCGCCGACTCCGGCGAGTTTGCTTCGCTCCTCTATCAGGTGAGTCGCACGCACTTCGCGCGCAAGGGCCCGGGGCTTGAGCGACTCAAGCCCGACCACGCGGAGCCAGTCGAACGCGGTCCGGCCGGCGGCCGAGCGCGTGATGCGAACATCGAAGACGACGTCCATTCACTCGTCGCAGAGCTGGCTGACTTGCCGAGTTCGCTCGCCTACAACCTCGCCGCGGGCGACGCCGAGTGCAAGGCGGAGCAGCTCGCGACGTACCTGTACTTCCTGACGCATCTCGAGCAGCCCGCGCAGCTCCCGTCCCTCGTGGCGCTCTGTGGCCGCGCGCTCGAGGACGCGGGGCCCCGCGAGGTTGCGCTGCTGCGCGAGTATCTGCTGGCGGCCCACGACACCGGCAACGTCGCGGCATTCCTGGTGGAGACCGGGCGCGCGTCGCTCCTGCGAGCGTGTGGCTTGCTCACGCCCGAGTACGTGCTCGCAGACCCCGGCACCCGCTTGCCCCTGCTGCTCGCCGCACTGGAGCCGCGCAGCCGCGAGCAACTCGCGGAAGTAAATCTGCTCTGCACGCATCTCGGCACGGACCTGCTCGACCTGGCGGACCGACTGCGCGCGCCACTCGCTGCGCTCCCGCGTGACGTGGCCGCAGCGGTCTTCGAACGCCCCCACCCGGCGCGCCTGCCTCTTGTGCGCATCCTGCTCGAGGTCCACCCGGGCCGACTCGTGCCCGAATCCACCGTCTTCCTGCGCTCGCTCGACCTCCCCCACGCGGAGGCGTTCCTGCTCTTCCAACTGCATGACATGCGCTACCTCACGCGGGCGTACCTCTGCGCTCTGATCGACCTGCACTTGGAACGAGCCGATGCGGAGCCGCTGCACCGCGCCATCGTGGATCTGCTGTGCAATCACATCCGGGCCACGCAGACGCCGCTCCCGGAGCATCCGGAGCGCGTCGCGTCGATTCGGGCGCTGGCGCTGCATCCCTCCGCGCAGGGGTTCTTGCTGCTCAAGGAACTGCAGAAGACGGCGTTCGGACCCTTCGGGGGAACTGAGCCTGCCGCGATTCGCAAGCTGGCGAAGGCCGTCGCGAAGAAGTTCGGCGCGGCGGATCGCAAAACAACCGCCGCCGGATCGAGCACGGGCACTGGGGCTGAGACTGCTGCCACGGCCACCGGCTCGGCGCCTGACGCGAGCACGACAGACGACGGCCATTTCTGGGCCGCCTAGGGGAACCGCAATGTGCGAACGCCACCTCACCGACGAAGAGCGGGCCAATGAGCCGGCAGGTCCGGGTGCGTTCGTGGACGAGCTCGTGGTCGCACTCACGAACGCTCGCATCTATGCGGCAGGGCATCCGCGCGTCGAGACCGCGATTGACGCTCTTGAGACCTCGCTCCGCCGCGTCCTCGCCGCGCATCCGGGCCCGCGCGTGCAGTTCGGCGTGGCCGACGGCTACGTCTTCTTCCAGACGCGCCCGCTGCTGGGCGCCTCGCTGTCCGCCGGCAAGCTCATCGAGTTGCTGGGCCGGCTCGACGCTGGCGGGCTGTCGTTCGAGTCCACGACGGATCGCGACGACCTGCTGGGACTCGTGAACTTCGTCGCGCGCGAGGCCAAGAACGTCGAGAGTCACGACGTGGCCAATCGCGCGCTCGACCGGGTTGGATGCACGCTGGTGCGCTTCCTGCCTCCGTACCGCGAGGCGGCGGGCGGACGCGGCCAGTGGACCGACAAGACCGAGGCCGAAATGGGGACGGCCCTGGGCGGCGAGTTCGACCTCGACCTGGAGTCCGCCCTCGACATTCAAGTGCCCGCGCGGCTCTACCAAGATGTCGTGTCGGTCCTCCAGGACGCGATGGTCCAAACCTGCAAGGGCGACCACATCGACACAGCGCCTGCCCTGGGCTATGTCGAGAGTGTCCTCTCACGACTCACGCACGACACCACATCCCTGATGCGCCTTGCGCGCTAGGAGAAGTACGACGAGTTCACGTTCGGACACTCCATCCGTGTGTGCTTCATCGCGCTGAACTTCGCACGCCACCTGACGAAGGACCGCGCGCTGCTGGAGCGCATCGGCCTTGCGGCCCTGCTGCATGACATCGGCAAGGCGTGGGTCCCGTTCGAGGTGCTGCATTCCAAGGGCCGGCTGAATGACGACGAGCGGCGCGAGATGAACATGCACCCCATCCATGGAGGGCAGATCCTGCTCGAGGGCAATGACCCGGACCCGCTCGCCGTGGCCGTGGCGTTCTCCCACCACCAGAACCTCGACGGCACGGGCTACCCGCACGCGATCCGGGGCGGCCGCGCCTCCGCAGCCACGATGATCGTGAAGATTGCCGACGTCTACGAAGCGCTCACCGCCGTGCGGCCCTATAAGCCCAGCATGTCGCCCGCGCGCGCGTATCGGATCATGATGGACATGCAGGGTCACTTCGAGCCGTCGCTGCTGCGGCGCTTCATTGAGGTCAACGGCGTCTATCCGGTCGGCAGCCGCGTCGTGTTGTCCACCGGCGAGACGGCACGCGTCGTCGAACTGACGAGCACCCCGCTCTCGCCCATCGTGCAGACCGAACTGGCCTTCTCAGGCGAGGGGCTCTTTACGGAAGACGTCGAGAAGCTGGACCTACGTGAGACGTTCGGGAAGAACCGCATCACCGTGACCGAAATGCTTATGGCATCCGAACTCGCCGCG
>JAQBWE010000233.1 GCA_027625315.1 Planctomycetota bacterium | reverse complement strand
GGGCGAGGGTGTGGGGCAGCCGGCTAGGACGACGCGGGGTAGGGCCCCCGCGAGGAAGACGACGGCAATCCCACGCCCCGCATCCACGAAGCCGTACGTGCTCGACAGGACGCCTGAACGCAGACGCTACTCCCAGCGCACGCCCTCGAAGCAGAGGTCACTGCCCTCGAGGCACAGCCCAAGGATGCCGCCAGGCAGGGTGTACGCACCGACGTCTTCGCCGCCCACGCGCAGCCGAACCTGCTCGCCGTCGCGCAGCGCATCGAAGAGCACATCGCCGGGCGGCAACGCGACGCGCGTGCGACCCAGCGGCACCCAGACGCCCTTCTGGCGCCGGTCCACACGCACGTGACCCCAGGACGAAACGATGGCCACCGTGTAGTCCTCGTTGCTGCTCCAGTGCAAGAGCAGGCCCGCACGCCAGCGCCGATCGCCCGCAGGATCCAACCGCGCTGTGATGCGTGAGGCGGGCGCCTTCAGTCGGCACGCCGTCACCACCGAGGCGTAGCCGCGGAAACTATCGATGCCCACCTGCTCCCACTCGTTGAAGACGGCGGCCCAGGCCGTTTGCTGACCCGCGAGCCACGCGCGGAGCTTGGGCTGCAGCCGATCCGGGCGCCCGAAGTACGAGCGAAAGAGCGGCGGTGCCTCGCCGCCGCGGTCCATCTTCGCGCAGAACGCGTCGAAGCGCGGCAGTGGCTTGCCCTCGTCACCCGTGGCGAGGAAGCGGAAGAGTGCCCAGGATATAGGACGCGACGCGCTCGCGCCGCCGGACACCACGGCGCCTAGGTCGAACGCCGGGTCGTCGAGCTCCGCGAGCGCCTTGGCGGGATAGTCCTTGAGCGAGACGCCCGGTACGACGGCGAGTTCGAGCCTCTCGCCGTCCCAACGATGCCACGACAGGTACTCGGCCAGCCCCTCCGTGTACCAAGCCGCGCGCGGATTGCGGTTCTGCGCGCGCGTCAGGAAGTGGTACTGGTGCGCGGCCTCGTGAATGAGCAGCGTGCGCGTGAAGTAGCTCGTGGGTTGCCGGAACAGATACGCCGTCCGCGTGCCGGGCCAGTAGTACCCGCCGGCCTCCTTGGGCGGGTGCGTCCCGTCGGCACGGATCCCGGCCGCCCACGCGTCCGCCGTCGCGTAGAAGCGCACGGTCAGGCGCTCGGAGCCCTTGAGCACGGGGCGCACGCCGAACCACGCGCCGAAGCCCGTCCACGCGGCCTCGAGCACACGCCCAGCCTCCTCGGCATCGCGGCGCGTGCCCTGGTAGTGGAGCCGGTAGTGCTCGGTCTCGACGACCTCGGTGCCGTCCTCAGCGCTCGTCGGGGCGGCGGCCAGGGCGCTGAGGGCCAGAGCGAGAACCAGGAGCCGGACGCGCATGGCCGCGAGTCTAGCCTCGCCACTGCCGGCCTCTGATCGACGAGATTCGCCCGCGGCCCGGGCCACCTAGGCGTGCACAAGCTGGCGGGTGGGATGCCCGCGCCCCGCTCGGCCGATGAGCCCTGATCGTTGGGCCCGGCACGGGGCCGCGCGAGCCCGTTCTTCGGTCTTGGACCGGCTTTCCACGTGTTTTCCACACTCCGAGCGCGCCAACCGCCCCCCGCCCGGGCCCCGTATCCGGCATCATGGCGGCCTGTGCGCTGCCTCTTCATCCCCCTCACCGTGGCTGCTCTGTTCCTCGCGCTCGCGCTCGCGCCCGCCGCCCGGGCCGAAGACCTCCTCACCAACGGCGACTTCGCCCGCTGGGAGGGCTCGGTCCCCGCGGGCTGGACCGCCGACGAGGGAGCGCGCAGCAATGCGGGACCCGACGCCACGCAGGTCTCGCGGATCCCTGAGGGCGGGCTGCGGCTGGAGGGGCACGCCGCGACGGGCCGCTGGACCCTCCTGCGTCAGACCGTCAGCACGAAGCCGGGCGAGTATCTGGAGCTGACGTTTGAGGGCCGCGGCCTGGAGTTGCGGCGGGAGGCCAAGCAGTTTGGCAGCTGCTACGTGGGGCTGCTTTGGCGCGACGCCGCAGGCCAAGTGCAGGGCTTCCGTGTCGAGGACGTGCGGCAAGACGCATGGCGCGCCGGACGCGTGTACTTGCGTGTACCCGCCACCGCCGCACGCGTGGATGCCACGGTGTTCCTCTCGCTGACGGGTCGACTCGAGGTGCGGCGCCTAGGCGTCCGGCGCTTGGGCCCGGAGGATGCCTACGACGTGCTGGTGGCCGAGATGGATCGGCACTACAGCTTCTTCGCGCCTCACGCCATCGACTGGAACGCACTCACGTCGGCCGCTGCGCCGGCCGCGCGTGCTGCGACCAGCCCTGCCGCCTTCATCGCAGCCATCGACCCGCTACTCGCGAAGCTGCAAGACGGGCACGTGTGGATCGACGCGCCCGACGGCACGCGCACCGTGCCGCACGCGCCCACGGTCGCACTCAACTTCGAGATCCAGCCGCTGCTCGCGCAGCTGGAGGGCGTGCAGCAAGTGATGCGCGACGTACTCGCTGCGCGCACGCGCGCGGGCTACGGCTACTTCGCACTTGGCACGATGCAGGGCACGGACGCTCAGTACGCCGCCGTCGAGCGCGCGCTGCGCGGGCTCTTCGACGCCCCGGGCCTCATCGTGGACCTGCGCGTGAACAAGGGTGGGCAGGAGGCCTGGGGCCAGCGGCTCTGCGCGCTCCTTGCTAGCGAACGCGTGCTCTATGCGCGCGCACTGGGCCGTGGCGGCCCGGCGCACGACGATCTCGTCCCCCTTGGGGAGCGGCATGTGGAACCCGCGCCCTCCGGCCGCTACGCGGGCCCGGTCGTCGTACTGATCGGACCCGGTTGTGTGAGCAGCGGTGAGGGCATGGCACTCATGCTCGCCGCGCTGCCGGACGTAACGCTGATTGGACAGCCCACGCGCGGTTCCAGCGGCAACCCCCAGCCCATCGAGCTGCCCAACGGCGTGAGTGTCTGGTTCTCGCGCTGGATCTCGCTCCTGCCCGACGGGAGTCCGCTAGAGCGCCATGGCGTACCGCCCGACGAGCGCGTCACGCATCGCCTGGGTGCGGACGCAACCCTCGCTGCGGCGATCCGCCTCCTCGACGCACAACGCTCCGCCGACAAGAAACGCTAGCCGGCTGACTCCTGGGTCCCTCGCCGCTGCGCAAACCGACCTGTGTCCCGGAGACATCCGGGCTCGGCCTCGGGCGCGGTACGATCCGCCCTCCTGAGGGAGGTTGCTATGCCCAACACCGTGTTCCGACGTACCGAGCCGCAGAACGAGCCCATTCGCTCTTACGCGCCGGGAACCGCCGAGACGGCCTCGCTGCAGGCGCGGCTGGCGGCCATGGCCAGCGAGACGGTCGAGATCCCGTGCATCGTCGGTGGGCAGGAGATCCTCACGGGCGAGGTGCGCAGTTGGACCGCGCCCCACGACCATTCCCTTGAGTTGTGCCGCTGGCACGCGGCCACGCCGGAGGTGGTCGAGAGCGCCCTCGCCTCGTCGAAGGAGGCCTGGCAGACCTGGAGCGAGACCGACCCGCACGTCCGTGTCGCCGTGTTCGAAAAGGCGGCCGCCCTACTCGCCGGCCCGTGGCGCGACACGCTGAATGCGAGCACGATGCTCGGCCAGTCCAAGACCTGCTTCCAGGCCGAGATCGATGCAGCCTGCGAACTGATCGACTTCTGGCGCTTCAACGCCTGGTTCGCGCTGCACCGCATCTATCCGGAACAGCCCGGCAGCCCGCCCGAGATGTGGAACCACGTGGACCACCGTCCGCTGGAGGGCTTCGTCTACGCGGCGACGCCCTTCAACTTCACCAGCATCGCGGCCAACCTCTCAAGCGCGCCGGCCCTCATGGGCAACACGGTGATTTGGAAGCCGTCTGAGTCGTCGATGCTGTCGAACTACTACCTCATGAAGTTGATGGAAGAGGCCGGCCTACCGCCGGGCGTCATCAACTTCCTGCCGGGTGAGCCGGCCGGCATCACCGAGCAGCTCCTCGGCTCCCGCGAGTTTGCCGGATTGCACTTCACGGGCTCGACCGCGGTGTTTCGCTACCTCTGGAAGCAGATCGCCGAGCGCCTGGGCGACTACCGCTCGTATCCGCGCATCGTGGGCGAGACCGGCGGCAAGGACTTCATCTTCGCCCACGAGTCGGCCGACCTGGAGACCCTCGTGGTGGCCGCGCTGCGCGGCGCGTTTGAGTTCCAGGGCCAGAAGTGCTCCGCCGCCAGCCGGATGTATGTGCCGAACACGATCTGGCCCGCGTTCCGCGACCGACTGATCGCCGAGATGGAGCAGATCCGCATGGGCGATCCGGCTGACTGGTCGCAGTTCATGGCCGCCGTCATTCACGAGGGTGCCTACGACCGCATCACCGGCTACGTGGAGCGCGCCAAGATGGGCGCGCGCGTGCTGGCTGGCGGCAAGCCGAGCAAGGAACGCGGCTGGTTCGTGGATCCGACGCTCATCGAGTGCGAGGATCCGCAGTACGAGACGATGCGCGAGGAGCTGTTCGGACCCGTGCTCTCGGTTCACGTCTACGACGCGAACAAGCTCGACGACGCGCTGGCGCTTTGCGACGCCACGAGCCCCTACGCCCTGACGGGCGCTGTGTTCGCCCGCGATCGCACCGTCTCCGAGCACATGGCGCGGGCGCTGCGCCACGCGGCCGGCAACTTCTACATCAACGACAAGCCCACGGGCGCCGTCGTGCATCAGCAACCGTTCGGTGGTGCGCGCGCCTCAGGCACGGACGACAAGGCCGGCGCCCCGCAGAACCTCATGCGCTGGGTTGCGCCCCGCTCGGTGAAGGAGACCTACGTCCCGCCGCGCACCTGGCGGTACCCGCACATGGGCGCCTGAGCCAGGTTGTCGGCGTTCAGGTGTCCTGTCGAGCACGTGCGGCTTCGTGGATGCGGGGCGTGGGATTGCCGTCGTCGTCCT
>JAQBWE010000232.1 GCA_027625315.1 Planctomycetota bacterium | reverse complement strand
GCTACGCCGCGTATGGGAGGTGAGCGCTTACGTTTTCAGGCAGAGCCGAGGCGCGCTACACCAAACGGCGACCGAGGATGACGTCGAACTCGAGTTGTACGGAGCCCCGCTGGACGCGGATCCGCACGCGCTCGCCGGCGACGCGCTGGCCAATGTGTTCCAGCACATCCAGCATGGTGGGCGTGCGTTGGCCATCGATGCCGATGATGACATCACCCGCCAGCAGGCCCGCCCGCTCGGCACCGCCGCCGGCAATCACGCGGTCCAGCACCGGACGCGGATCGCGGCCGAAGTAGATGCCCAACATGCCGCGCTCCGGCACGTCGCCGCGCAGCAGGGCCGGGACCGATGCCACGATGCGCGACCAAGGCACGATGAACGCCACGCCGCTGTTGCGCCCATGTTGTGCAGGATCCCACGTCGTCAGCATGCCGAGCACGCGGCCTTCGATGTCGACCGCGGCGCCACCGACATTGCCGTCGAGCACGCCTGCATCCGTCTGCCACATGCCGCGCCACGCCGCGGGCACGGTCGCGTCGTGCTCCTTCGACAAGATTCCGCGCGTGAGCAGGGGCGCGTCCGGGCGGCGCGTCCCGAACGGATCGCCGGCGGCGATCACGAACCGTCCGCGCTCGAATGAGCTCGTGGGGGCGCCGACCGGGCCCGCCGTAAGCGCGGCGCTGTCCTTCGCGCGCAGGAGGGCGAAGCCCCAGCGCATGTCATGACCCACGAGCTCGGCATCCGTCAGGCGGCCGTCGCTCCGTCGTACGCGAATGCGGCGAATCGCGCTGAGCCCGTCGGTGAGCGCGGCGCCGGTCGGAACCTCCCACAGGGGATCCACACGTTGGGCGACGTTGGTGAGGTTGTAGAGGCTCGTCACGATGAGCCCGCTTGGCCCGACGACGATGCCGCTGACGGGACCCTGGTAGCGCTCGAGATGGATGTTGTGGCCGTGCAGCGGCACGGTGCTCGACACGGGCTCGCTGCGTTCAATCTCGAGGGACACGAGGTGCGGGCGGATGCGCTCACCCGCGTCGCGAGTTACGAGCTCCAGCGCGCCGCCGGTCGTCCCGTCCAGGGACGGTGACCCCTGACCCTCCGTCAGCATGCGCGCCGCGGGTACGCCCCGTAACGCCCGCACAATGCGATCAATCGGAACCGCCTTGCCCAGGAAGCCATAGGGGGCGTCGCCCGCGGCTTCGACGTACGTGCTGATGGTGCCGATGAGGCGACCGTTGAGATCGACGAGCGCGCCCCCGTTCACGCCCGGGTTGATGCCCGCGCTCGTGAAGAGGAATCCGTCCGGGCCCTGGTCGATCGTGCTCAAGATGCCCGCCGTCAGGGAAGGCGGGCCCTGCGTGCGCGGGTCGTAGGCGCTGCCCATCGCGAGCGCCGCGTCACCGACCTCGAGCCCCGCGCTGCGACCGAGCGGTACGAAGTAGCGCAGTCCGCCGACGGGGATCTCAAGGAGCTGGATCAGCGCGGTATCCACGTCGCGATCACGGTGGATGACCCGGCCGGGCGACATGCGCCAACGAGAGATCTTCGGATCCCAAAGACGCACTTCGACCTCGTCCTGCCACGAGCGCACAGTGCGCGTGCCGCCGCCGTCACGGACCGTGCGAAACACGAGGCCAGCGTCGCCGTCGGAGAGCACGAGGCCACGCGGATGGACGACCACGCCAGAGGAACGACCACCGGCCGGCCCCTCGACGCCGCGCGGCATGCACACGATCGACGCGTGCATGACGCGCTCGATGGCGAGCCGATAGGAACCTTCGATGTCGCTCAGCGCCGACGAGGCAGGGGCGGCCGGTGTCGATCCACCCCGCTCCGCGCCGAGAGCGGTCGTCAGGAAGGTGCGCACCGCGTCGAGCGGAATGGCGAACGAGGCGCCCGTGTAGTGCGCGCCGCTACCGTTGTCGCCCAGCGAGCGCGTGGCGATGCTGCCATTGATCCCCAGCAACTCACCGCGCAGATTCCACAGGGGGCCGCCTGAGTTTCCGGGGTTGACCTCGGCGTCGTGCTGGACCGTCGTCACGCTGACGAAGCCTCCTTCTCGCGGCGGTCGCAAGGCGGAGATCACGCCGAGCGTGGCGGCGGAGCGGCCGTCGAGCGCGAGCAGGAACGGATTGCCCGACGAGCTCACCCACGTGCCCGCGTCGAGTCGGCCCACCGCCGTGGCGGGCACGCGGACCGGCTGGAGCGTGGGCGGGTTGCCGAGGACGCGGGCGATCGCGAGATCGCGCGTCTTGTCGCTGGCCCGGACCTCGAGGGGGTACGAGCGGCCATCCGAGAGGATGGCCTCGAGCTGACCGCCGCGCCCGACACCATCGTCGCCGACGACATGCGCGTTCGTCAGGAGCCAGGTGCCGTTCCATGAGATGAGCACGCCGGAGCCCGCCCCTTGGAGGACGAGCGGGCCGCGGCCTTCGCGCCGCCCCATGCGCAGCTCCTGGCGCCCCACGACGGTCGCGCTCGCCTGCTCCACGCCGCGCAACGCGGCGGCGATCTCGTGCTCGAGTGAGCGCACGCGCGCCCGCGCCGTCGCGATGCTGTCGGGCGCCGCCTGCACGGAGCCGCCCCACGCCAGAGCCGCCGCGGCCAGGGCGGCGAGAAGTACGGGGCGGCATGCGAGGCGAATCGACGGGCTGGGCATGGCCGGAGCCTACCCGCAACCGCGGGGCCCGGGGCGCGCCTCGGCACAGGCGCGAGGGGCCTTTCCTTGGCGCGAGCGGCTGGACGCCTGACGATGCAGGGATGGATAGCGCTACCCCCCCCAAGTTCGAGGGCACGTCAAGCTACGTTGCGACCCACGATCTCGTCATTGCCGTCAACGCCGCGGTGGCGCTCCAGCGCCCGCTGCTCGTGAAGGGCGAGCCCGGCACGGGCAAGACGGTGCTGGCCCACGAAGTCGCCTCGGCGCTGGGCAAGCCGCTGATCGAGTGGCACGTGAAGTCGACGACCAAGGCACAGCACGGGCTCTACGAGTACGACGCCGTCTCGCGCCTGCGCGACTCCCAGCTTGGCTCTGACAAGGTGCACGACATCCGCAACTACATCATCCGCGGCAAGTTGTGGGAGGCATTCGAGATGCCGGGCGGCGCTGTGCTGCTCATCGACGAGATCGACAAGGCCGACATCGAGTTCCCCAACGACCTGCTGCTCGAACTCGATCGCATGGAGTTTCACGTCTACGAGACGAAGCAAACGGTGCGGGCCCAGATCCGGCCGGCGGTGATCATCACCTCCAACAACGAGAAGGAGCTGCCGGACGCCTTCCTGCGCCGCTGCTTCTTTCACTACATCCGCTTCCCCGACGGCGAGACGATGCAGCGCATCATCGACGCGCACTTCCCAGGGCTGAAGAAGACCCTTTTGGAGGAGGCGCTCCAGGCGTTCTATGCCTTGCGCGACGTGCCCGGACTGAAGAAGCGGCCGTCCACGTCTGAGCTGCTCGACTGGATCAAGCTCTTGGTGGCCGAGGACATCCCGCCGGAGGCGCTGCGCAGCAAGGACCGCAAGCGGTTCCTGCCGCCGCTGTTCGGCGCGCTGCTCAAGAACGAGCAGGACGTTGCGCTCGTGGGCGGCCTCGCGCCCGGGCGCGGCTCGCTCTACAACTAGCGGCCGCGCATGTTCATCGGCTTTTTTCAGGCTCTGCGAAACGCGCGCATCCCGGTCACGCTGCGCGAGTTCCTGACCCTGCTTGAGGCCATGGAGAAGGGTCTCGCCGCGTACGACGTCGAGCACTTCTACTACCTCTCGCGCGCGTGCCTGGTGAAGGACGAGCGCTACCTCGATCGCTTCGATCTCGTGTTTTCCAAGTCCTTCGAGGGTCTTGAGTCGATCGAGCTCGATCTCGATGACCTGCCCCCGGAGTGGCTGGAGCGCATCGCGGAACGCCACTTCACGCGCGAGGAGATGGACGCGATTCGCGGGCGCGGCGGCCTTGAGGCTCTGCTGGAAGAGTTGCGCAAGCGTCTGGCTGAGCAAGACGCGCGGCACCAGGGCGGGAGCAAGTGGATCGGCACGCTCGGGACGTCGCCGTTCGGTGCCTACGGCTACAACCCCGAAGGGGTGCGCGTGGGGCAGGATCACTCGCGCCACCGCCGGGCCGTGAAAGTGTGGGACAAGCGCGAGTTCCGCGACTTCGACGATCAGGTCGAACTCGGCACGCGCAACCTGAAGATCGCCCTGCGCCGACTTCGGCGCCTCGTGCGCGAGGGGACGGAATTTGAGCTCGATCTGCCCGAGACCGTGCGCTCCACGGCGAACAATGGCGGCTGGCTCGAGCTCAAGGAGCAGCGCACGCGAACCAATAAGGTGAAGGTGCTCCTGTTCCTCGACGTCGGCGGATCGATGGATGATCACGTCCTGCGCGTCGAAGAACTGTTCTCGGCCGCGCGGTCTGAGCTTGAGCACCTAGAGCACTTCTACTTCCACAACTGCCTCTACGAGCGCGTGTGGCGCGACAACCGGGCGCGCTGGGAAGAGGTCGTGCCGACGTTCGACCTGCTGCGGACCTACGGCGAGGACTACCGCGTGATCTTCGTGGGCGACGCGAGCATGGGGCCGTACGAGATCACCGAACCCGGCGGTTCCGTCGAGCATCTGAATGAGGAGTCGGGTGCGACCTGGATGCGCCGCATGCTCGCGCACTGGCCCAAGGCGATCTGGTTGAACCCCGTGCCGCAGCCCTGGTGGGGGCACACGTACTCGATCCGTCAGATGAGCGCGCTCATGGAGGGCCGGATGTTTCCGCTCACCCTCGAGGGCATCGACGAGGGCCTGCGCCGCTTGACGTGACTACGCCGTCGGCGGCGGCGTTGCGGCGCAGCCCCCCGCGGCAGGAACGGTCGCCGCGCAACCACCCGCGGCAGGGGCGGTCGCCGCGCAGCCGCCGGCGGGGCTCGCCGGCGAGCTCCGGGTCCAGGGCATCTTCGCGATGAGCATGCCCCTCCC
>JAQBWE010000231.1 GCA_027625315.1 Planctomycetota bacterium | reverse complement strand
GGGCTCGCCCCGGCGCGATACGGCCCTGCTCGCCCAGGTGGCGGGCTTCGTCGCATTGACGTTGGGCCTCGTGGCAGGGCGGGCGCTGGGCCCCGCGGGCGAGGCGTGGTTCGGGTCGGCGTGGGGCGTGTTGCCCGCCGCCGGCACGCTGGTCCCGCATGGGTTCGGCGGCGTGTTTCTCGTGTTGGCCGTGGGCGCCGCCGGGCTGAGTCTGTACGCCGCCGGTCTGGCGTTGCGGGCTTGGGGCCGCCGTCGCAGCGCGCGCGCCCGCGCCCTGCTCGAAACGTGCTGCGTATATCTGACCATCGCGGGTCTCGGCGCGGCGGTGGTCGGTACTGAGCATGCCGCCGCTGCGGCGGCTTGGCTCGCGCCGGCGGGCGCGCTCGGGTTGCTGGCACTGGCCGGCCCGCGCCGGCTGGTCCTGAGCCTCGGCCTCGACCTCGTGGGCGTGTTGCGTCTGGTGGTCGTGGGGGGCGCGGCGTTGCTCGTGTGCGACGCCGTGTTCGGCCGCTGGATCGACCCGGGCTTCCTCGACGTGACGGTCGGCGCACTCGTCGTCGTCGTGGCCGCGCTGGCCGCCGTGGCCGACCCCGCCCACATGGCGATGGGCGTGCCCTACGACCTGGCGCTGGGCGGGCGGCGGCTCGGTCGGCCGTTCGAGCCCTTCGCGCGCCGCGCGCGTGATGCAGGCGGCGCGGAGGACTTCGCATGATCCTCTCCGAGTCCCACGTACTCGAAGCCCTCGCGCGCGTCGTCGTCGAGGACGCTGAGGCCGCCTGCCGGCGCGAGGAAGACCGCGCGCGCAACGCAGGGCGCGCCGTCGTGCTGGAAGCCGAAGATCGCATCGCCGAACTCACCGCTGCCGCGAAGGAGTTGGGCCGTACGCGCGGGCGGGCCGTGGAAGTCGCTGAGGTCCGCGCGGGCGAAGCGGAGATTGCCACTCTCGAGGCCGGTGCGCTGGACGCGCTGTTCGAGCGGTTCCTGCGGCACGTGCTGATGGCGATCAAGGCGCTGCCTCAATCGCCCGGCTACGACGCCGCCGTGCGGGCGTGGGCCGGACACGCGGCGCGGACGCCGGCGGGGCCGTGTGAGGTGTCGTGCGCCAAGCGCGATCGGCCGCTCGTGTACGCGGCGCTCGTAGCTGCGGGTGTGACCGACTTTCAGGTGCTCGTCGATCACCGTGTCCACGGGGGCTTCGTGCTGCGCGAGCTCGATGGCCGTACGCGTTACGACTGCCGGGCCGAGGCGCTGGTCGAAGCAGCCCGCGCTCCCCTGCGCGCCCTGCTCGAGCAAGGCGTGCCGCCCCCGCCCGAGGGCTTGGGCGCGGTCGATGTGGCCGAACCCGCCGCCGCGGTGCCTGACTTCGCCGAGGACGCCGGTTCGTAGCTGCGCTCGCGGCCCACGCCTATGCCTAGGATGGCAGCCCGATGACGCGCGGCAGCTCCCCCCTCAAGTTGGCACTGGGCAGCGGGGGGCTCGTCGCCGCGCTCGCCGCCGCTAGCTGGCTCCTAGCTTCTCCGGGTGTCGCCGCGCCGGCCGCCCGGGTCGCGGCCACGATCTCGAGCGCGCTGGACGCTGAGCATCCGGCCGATCTCGTAGTGCCTGTGGAGAGCCTGCAGGGCATCGCGCCCGGGCTGCCTGTGTTCTTTCTGCAAGAGCCGCCCGAGGCCCGCCCGCTTGCCCACGTTCACGCGTGCGGTGAGGGCGCCGACGGCGCGTGGGTGCGGCTGCGATTTGAGCCCGACGCGGTGAGCGCCGGGCCCTGGACGCTCACGGTGCACGCGCCCTCGCGCTCGCTGCGCGGCGCGGCAGCGACGGGGATCACGCCCGAGGCGGCTGAGCGCTTCGGGCGCGCCCTGGCCGACCGGCTCAGCACGATGTGGGCGGAGGTGCTGCTGCCCGAGTCGCGCGCGCACCTGCCGAGCTTCTTGGATCGGATCGATCCCACGCGCGAGACCGAGTCGCGCGTCGTGCTCCAAGCACTCTCAGGCGCTGTCGTCTCTGAGCTCGAGCCGCTGCTCGATGAACTCGCGGGCAGCGTCACGTCAGCGGTCAAGCACAAGTTCGACGTCCTCGACCGACTGGGCCTCCTTTGGAAGGTCGTGCGCGGTGACGAGCAAGGGCTGCGGGACGAAATCCTGCCCGTGGCGAAGGAGGCCGCGCGGGCGTGGTGGACGCAGCGCGAGCCGGACGTGCTGCGGGCGCTCGGTCGCGCCTTCAGCACGCAGTCCGAGCCGATCCGCGCGTGGGCCGAGGGCGAGCTCTTCGAAGCCGCGCGCGACGAACTCGTCCTGCCCGTCCTCACGGCGCAGTCGGCCCGGCTTGAGGCCGAGGGCGAGGCGCTCCTGCGCCTCGCCACGCGGGAGTTTATCGAAGCGCCGGAGGGCGGGTTCCGCGTGCGGTTTGCGGCCCTGCTGCGTACGCAGTTGCTCGGCAAGCGCACGGCGCTGCTGCTGCTCGATCGACCGGACGCGCTGCGCTGATGGGGAGCGCCACGCCCGTGCTTTCCGTGGACGGGCTGGCCGTCCGCGCTGGGGGTGTACGGCTTCTGGCCCCAAGCCATTTCGAGCTCTACGAGGGTGAGCGCGTCGTGCTCGTGGGACCTTCCGGCTACGGCAAGTCGCTCTTTGCCGATCTCCTGCTCGGCTTCGCGGGACGTGGCAGCATCGGGTTGGATGTGGAAGGCGAGCTCGCGCTCGACGGCGAGCCGTTGCTGGCCTACGGGCCGCAGGCGCGCGACCACCGCGTAGGCGCGGTGTTCCAGATGCAGCGCTCCGGTCTGTTCGACGATCTAACGATCGAACAGAACCTCCGCTTTGGGAGCGAGGACGAGAGCGCCCGCTCCGCGGTGATCGAGAGCCTGCGGCTCGAGCACGTTGAGCGGCCGGTCACACAGTGTTCCGGCGGCGAGGGTGTGCGCGTTGCGCTCGCCCGGACGCTGCTGCGCGGGGCGGGCGTGATCGTGTACGACGAGCCCACCACAGGGCTGGATCCGCTCAATGCGCGCGGCGTCGTCGCCGCCATCGGCGAGGCGCATCGGCGCTTGAGCATCGTGATCACGCACGACTACGCCGCGTTCGGAGGCCAAGCGGACGTCGTGCTCTTCCTCGATCCGAGCGACCGGACCCTGAAGCGGTTGGAGGCGGGGCCCGCGACCTTCGCGCGCATCGAGGAGGCGCTCGGCGGCGGTCGCGCCGCTGCTCCTGAGCCGGCTGCGGCGACGCCTTGGTTGGGCCGCCTGCGGGCTGGCTGGCTGCACCTCGCGCTCGGGACGAGCGAGTTCCTCCTCGACGCGCTCTGGCTGCTGGCGTGGCCCTGGGCCTGGCTGCGCAGCGCCCATCCACTCGACGGTCCGCGGCTGCGCCAAGCGCTGCGGCGCGATCTGGCGCCCGGCGTCCTCGCGTTCGTGGGCCTGAGCGCCATGCTGGTCGCCGTGACGGGGACGTACTTTCTGTTCGAGCGGCTGCCCAAGCGGGTCTGGACCGAGCCCCTCGTGCAGGACGACCTTGTCACGGGGTTGGGTCTCATCTTCGGCCGCATCGGAATCCCGCTGCTCGTGTCCGTACTCCTCGCGGCCAAGCTGGGCGCGGCTGCCGCGGCGCACCTGGGGCACATGAGCCTGACGCGTCAGCTCGATGCGCTCGACCTGCTGGCCGTGCCGCGGCGTCGCCACCTGCTGCTGCCGTTGGCTTGTGGTCAGCTCGCCTCCGCCTGGGCTTCGACCGCCTTGGCTGTCGGGCTCTCCTACCTCACGTCGATGGTCGTGTTTCTCGCGCTCCACCCGGGCTACTCGGCCGTGTACTTCCACCATGCGTTCCTCGCGGCGCTGGACGGCGACGTCGTGCTCTGGGTCTTGGCCAAGACGGGCGTCAGCGCGCTCGGTGTCGCGGCGGTGGCCTTCCGCGTCGGCACGGCGCCCATGCGCGCCCCGGCGCAGGTCGTAGGGGGCATCCACCGCACCCTCTTGCGCGCCCTGCTGCTCGTGTTGCTGGTCCACGCCCTCTTCGCATTCGCCGAGTACTGACGTGGGTCCGCTCGCGCGTGGCTGGCAGTGGTTGGGCTTGACGCTCGTGCTCGTAAGCGCGTTTGGGGTCACGTCGCATTTCGTGGCGTATCCGGCGGCCAGCGCGACGAGCGCTGCCCCGACGGTTCGAGTGCATGTCGCGGGGGGCAGCGAGGTGCCGGCGCGCGAGCTGAGCCAGGCGCTCGTGTCGTCGGCGGGCTTCGCGGAGTCGCTGTGGGAAGCCCGCCGGTGGTACCCGTGGTACCTCGTCGTGCTCTGGATCGTGGCCCTCGCGTGGGCCCGTGCCAAGCCCGGTCGACGCCGACTCGCGGGCGGCGTTCTGTTGGCGACGAGCCTTGGCCTGCTCGCGTTCGAGGCGGCCTATCTACACGCCGAGTACCTGCCGTTCCTGAGCGGGGTGGCCGGGCAGATCGAGGGCGTCTGCGCCTGGTTGTTCGTTGCCGCCATCCTGCTCTGGCGGCGGCGCGCAGACCGCACGCTGGGCGCCATGGAGGCCACCATCGCCTCCCAGGCACTGCTCGGCTTCGTGCATGCCTTGACCCTGCCCGCGACCATGGCCCGCGGGTGGATGGAGCAGCACGACCTCGCGCGCGTGGGGGCTGCCGTCTGGGTGAACTTCCCGGTGGCGTTCTGGATCGGTACGGCCGGCCTGCTGCTCGCCGCTCTGCCTGCGTACCTGCGGCCTGCGGATTCGGACTCAAGCCGACCACCGTCCTAGGACGATAAGACGGTCGCCGTGACGATCCGCGTCGACCCCAGCCGTGCCACCCCGCCCTCCCGGCAAATCGTGGAGGCGATCCTCGATGAGATCGCGCGGGGCCATTTCTCGGCCGGAGCGCGCCTTCCGAGCGTTCGCGGGCTCGCCGCCGAGGCGCTCGTGAACCCGAACACGGTCGGCAAGGCCTACCGCGAGCTTGAACTGCTGGGGGTCTCCGAAGGGCGCA
>JAQBWE010000230.1 GCA_027625315.1 Planctomycetota bacterium | reverse complement strand
CCCGGCAGCGTCACCTTCGAGGGCCGCGTTCTGGATCGCCACGGCCGGCCGGCCAGCGGCGTGAAGATCGTCATGCGCGGCGACGGCGGCTTGCTGGAGCTGACGGCGGGCGCCGACGGCCGCTTCAAGGCCGACGCCCGCCCCGGCCGATACGCGCTCTGGTTCGACGGCGCGGAACAGGGTGGTCTCGTCGTGGGCACGTACATGCTCGACGGCGCGCCTGATGAGGATCTCGAGTTCGCCCTACGTGAACCCGCGGGCGTGGATGTGAGCGTTCAGCGAGGCGCGGACGCCGTCGCGGAGGTCGCAATCGAGATCGTCTCGCGCGAGCTCGGCGCGCTTGTTCGCCAGGTCGGCACGACGGCTGGCGACGGCCGCGCCGTGTTCACGGATCTGCCGCCGGGTCGCTACGACGTGGTCGCGCAGGTGCCGCAGGGACCGAAGGTGATCCACGGCTTGTTCGCGACGGCGGGCAAGACGACCACGATGCGCGTGAGTGTGCCCGACGGCGTCCTATTCAAGGGCGTCGTGCGGGCGGGCTCAGAAGGACCCGGCGTTGGCGGCGCGCAGATCACGCTGCAGACCGCCGCCCGCGGGTCGGCGGGTCTGCTCGAGACCGTGTTTGCGACCGCACCGGACGGGACGTTCGAGGTCATGGTGCCGCGGGGTTCCCCGCGTCTCGTGCGCGTCGAGGCCGAAGGCCACGCGGCGTGGCCCGCGCCCCAAGAGGCGAGCGCCGTGCTGCGCTCGCTGCGCGGACTTGCGCAGACCAAGGGCGCGACCCCCGTCGAGCGCGACATCGTGCTTCTGAGCGGTGCCGTGGTGGCCGGCCTCGTGCAGACCGCCGAAAAGGCCCCGGTCCCTGCTCTGACCCTGCGCCTCGTCCGCAAGGGCGGCCCCACGCACGAGGTCGTTACCGGTGCGGACGGCCGCTACGTCATGGCCAACGTCGTGCGCGGGCCCTACGAAGTGCAGATCGTGACGCCGGGCTGGTTCCCGATCGCCGGCCAGCCCCTGCGCGTGGGCGTTCCCGGCGGCGCGGAGCCGAAGCCGACGACGTTTGACTTGACGGTGGTCGGCGCGCGCCAACTCTCCGGGTTTGTCGTCGACGCCGCCGGTGAGGGCGTGGCTGGCGCGCGCGTGTGGATCGTCGGCGGAGGCGTGGTCGTGCGCAGTGCGCGCGATGCCGGGCGCGAACTCGAGACCTTCACCGGCGCCCACGGCGGCTGGGTGATCGGCGACATCCCGCCCGACAAGAATGTCGTCGTGCGCGCCGCCATGGGCACGCTCGAAGCAGACCCCGTCTCGGCGCCGTGGCAGCGACCGCCGCCGCTGCCGCTGCGGATGCCGCTGCAGGGCACCGGGACGGTGGCGGGTCGTGTCGTGGATCTCGAGACCCGAGATCCGGTGGCCGGCGCCACCGTGCGCCTCGTTCCGGAACCCCACGATGGCCGCACAGCGCGCAGCGCCACGACGAATGGCCGGGGCGAGTTCACCATCGAGGCCGTGCTACCGGGCGCGTGGAAGCTCACGCCGTCGCATCGCTCGTACTTGAGCGGAGAGACGGATGCGCTCACCGTGAGTCGTGGTGCGGACTCCCACGCCGATCTGCGCTTGGATCCAGGCGTGGTGTTTGCCGGCGTCGTCGTTGACGCGCAAGGCAAGCCCGTGCGCTTCGCGCGTGTCAACGTGCGGGGAACGCCTGTGGGCAAGGACAAGCCCGTCACACGCGGCGCCACAGCCGATGCCCTCGGGCGGTTCTCGGTCAGCGGCCTCGAGGCCGCGAGTTACGACGTGACGATTTGGCGCAACGGCTTGCGCGCGGTGAAGATGACGGAACGCAGCCGTTCAGAACGCGATCTCCACATCGTTCTGCTCCCCCGCTAGGGACGCACCGCCTCAGGATGGGCCGCCCCCCCCGCGGCCTCGTACCCTGGCCGGCGGAGGTAGCGATGGGCACGAAGTGGATCTCGATTCTGGCGATCTCGGCGGCCGTCATCGGCCTGTTCTTCCTGTTGGGCGGCCCGGCTCTGCTCAGCGAGCTCGGCGACGGTGCGACCGACGGCAGCGGCGCGCACAGTGGCGACTTGCGCGGACTCGACGGCTCCGAGGCGGGCGCGGATGCGCGGGACGCGGAGGGCAAGGGCGGTCCCATTCTGTTCGGCCGCGCGCGCGAGCAGCGCAAGGGTCTTGGCAGCCTGCAGGGTCGCGTCGTGGACTTCTCCACCGGCGAGCCGGCCGCAGGCGCACGCCTGACCCTCGTGGGCACCGGCTACGCTGAGGAGACCGTCGCGGCGCAAGCCACCGCCGACGCATCCGGCTATTTCCACTTCGCCGACGTGCCCGCGGGCGACGGCTACCTCCTGCGCATCTCCGACGATCGCAACCGTCAGCGCACCGTACCGTCGCGTTCGGTGGATCACGGCGAAGTCGCCGACATCGGCACCGTGTGGCTTGGTAGGCACGGGCTGCTCGCCGGTCGCGTCATCGATGGCGCCGGACAGCCGGTACCCGGCGCCGTGGTGCAGGCGCACGCGGGCGGCGGCTCGATGCTCGAGATGCTCTCGAACATGGTGCGCATGTTCGAGCAGCTCGACAAGGACGCGCAGCCGATCGCCGAAGTTGTCACCGACGCGCGCGGTCTGTTCAAGTTGCCCGACATGGCGCCAGGGCCGCTCACGCTCGTAGTACGTGCCGTCGGCTTCCGGCAGGTCACGCGCGGCATCGTGATGGCCGAGGAGGGGGCAGCCGGCGGCGACATCGAGGTGCGGCTCGAGAGCACGGAGGTGATCACGGGCATCGTCGTGAGTGGCGAAGGCCGGCCGATTGCCGGCGCGCGCCTCGCGTGCTTGGAACAAGCCGACATGGAGTCGGTGATGTTCGGGCGTCAGTTCACCGAGACGGGCGCCGATGGCCGCTTCACGATCAACTCGCCGCCCTCCGCGGGCGAACTGGCCGTGATCGTCACGGCGCGCGGGTATCCGACGTTGTTCACGAAGACCACGCCGACGCCCGAGCAGCGCTTCGTCCTCACGGGAGGCACCGAAGTTGTGCTGCGCGTGGTGAAGGCCGACACCAAGGCGGCCGTCGAAGGCGCGCAGCTCATGGCGATGTTCACGGGCGGCGACGGTTGGGAGGACAAGTCGGGGATGACCTACGCGGCGGTCGTCACGGACGCGCGCGGCGAGGGCACCTGCATTGCCCGGCAGGGCTCGCTGCAGATGATGTTCTTCCATCACCCGGAGTTCGGCACGGCCGTGTTCTCGCCGCAGCTGGCCGTGGCGGGGTTGGCGGGGGCGCGCAGCCTGCTCCAGGGACCGGCGGATACGACGATCGGCACGGCGCGGACGACGTTCGAGTTCACGCTGGGCACGGGCATCACCGTGGAGGGGCGTGTGACGGACGAGGCGGGTCAACCGCTCGCGGGCGTGCGCTGCCTGTCGCTCGGATCGATGGGCATGGGCGGATCCACGGAGACCGACGCCGATGGGCGCTACGCACTGCGCAATCTGAGCGCACCCATCACGGCGATCCTGGCGTCCAAACCTGGCTACATTCAACCCGACGATGCGCTCATGGCCTCCATGGGTGTGCCCAAGACCGGGGACAGCGTCGTTGATCTCGTGCTCTCTCGTGCGGCCTCCGTGACGGGCCGCGTGCTGACCAAGGAGGGGCGACCGCTCGCGGGTGTGCGCGTGAAGGCCACCAGCGAAGGCGGCATGGGGTCGCTGACGGCCATGCTCGGCGGGGCCGCGGAGACGATGACCAACGCCGACGGTGCCTACGTGCTCGACGGCGTGCGCCCCAGCAAGGAGGCGCGCGTGATGGCGCGTCACGCGGGCTACCTCGACGCTCGCAGCGCTCCGTTCGCCGTCGCCGCAGCGACGGCGAGCGTCGCGCCGCCCGTCATCCTCGTGACGGGCAGCGCGATCGACGTTCGCGTCGAGCGTCCCGATGGCCGCGCCGCAACGGGCGCGACCGTGACCGTCGACGTGGAGCCCTTGGAGCCGGTCGAGTGGGATCCGATGGGGGGCTTCCGTAGTTTTGCCTCCCTGCGGACCGACGGGCGCGGGGTCACGAAGGTGTCCGATGTGCCCGTCGGTTCCGTGACGCTCACCGCCCGGCTCGAGGGCGATGCGCCGGGTCGGGTCGTGCTGCAGATTCCTGCGGACGAGCGGCCTGAGCGGTTGGAGGCCGTGCTTCGGCTGCGCGTGGGCGTGGTTCTCACCTGCCTCGTGCAAGACCCCGACGGCAAGCCGTTGGCCGACGCCAATGTGCAAGTGGCGGCGGCGGACCCTGAAGACACAAGCCCTGAGGCGTGGGTGCCGGGCTCCTTTGAGAGCGCCGACAAGGATGGGCGAGTCGAAGTGCGGGGCTTGCCCGGTGTTCCGCTGCGACTCCAGATCTCGAGCCAGGGGTTCCGTGCCGCAAGCCAAGTGGTCACACCTGGGCTGGGTCCCGTGACGGTTCGGCTTGAGCGCCAGGACGCCGGAGCGGCCGCGCGCCTCGCGGAGATCCAGGCGGAGCTGATGGGGATCTATCAGAGCATCGGCCAGGCCAAGGACGCCGAGGAGCGCACCGCGCTCGCCAAGCGCATGCAGGCGCTCAACAAGGAGAAGGTCGACCTGGGCGGGGAGTAGCGGCCGGGTGCTTGCGCTCGCGCCGGAGTGTTCGGCCTACCGCGCGTGCTGGCGGCGGAAGCGCTCGTAGTTGTAGCGCGCGGGGTAGTAGGTCGGGTCGGCCTGCAGCGACTTCTTAAACCACTGGTCCGCGTCGTTCAGGTCGCCGCGGTAGAGCGCGTTCAGCGCGAGCGCGTTGTAGGCCTCGGGCCGCGCCGGATCGAGGCGCGTGGACTCCTCGAAGTGCACGCGCGCCTCCGGCGCCGTTAGCGCCGCCTTGCCGCGCGCGTAGGCGGCGCGTGCGCCGGCCGGGTCCTGACCCGCGTGCACCTTGATGCCCGCGACGGCGCCCTGGGCCCCGTAGCCGGCTGGCTGCTCCGACGGGTACGCA
>JAQBWE010000229.1 GCA_027625315.1 Planctomycetota bacterium | reverse complement strand
CCAGCGTGTTCAGCGCGCTCCCCGCGAGCGGGACCTGCACGGGTTGCTCCACGCCGGTCCGGCTCACCGCGAGCGCGTCGGCCGCGCGCACCCACGCGAGGCCCGGCCGGCCGGCCGCGGTCGTACGCGCGTCGCCCTGCGCGAGCTTCAGCTGAGGCGAGAGCCGGGCCGTCGAGGTCTCGACCACGGGCACGGCATGGCCCTTCAAGACGAAGCGATCCTGCGCCTCCCAGGTGCCGTCGGGGCCAGGGCTGACCGCCAAACGCGCGTGGCCGAGGCTGCGCCCGCCCAGCCTTAGGACCCCCCGAAACTCGAATCCGCCCGCGGCGGAAGGCGCCGGAAAGGCTGCAACGACGCGATCGAAAGCCGCACCGGGCGTGGGCTGGTCCTCGTCGGCGGGCGCAAGCCGCGCGCCGAAGACACAGGCCAGCAGGGCGACTCCGAGGGGGACAAGACGGGCGCGAGCGGGCATGCGGACATCCTCCGAACCGCCGAGGATACCCCTGTTCGTAGGCGTTCACCGGTCCTGCCGAGCACGTACGGCTTCGTGGATGCGGGGCGTGGGATTGCCGTCGTCGTCCTCGCGGGGGCCCTACCCCGCGTCGTCCTAGCCGGCTGCCCCACACCCTCGCCCCACGAACCCGATCGCTTGCGTGCGAGCCCTCATCCTGCTTCCGGACGGGGTTGAGCCAGCCGAGTCGGCTTCTCCATTTCGGAAAGAGGTGAGCGGTTACCCCTGTTCGTAAGCGTTCACCTGTGTCGCCGAGCACGGACGGCTTCGTGGCTGCGGGCCGCAATCCCGCCTTGGAAGGCAGAATCGCGGCGCGCCGCACCCCATCGCCGTCGTAGCCGGGGAGCATGGTGACCCCTGTTTGCGGCCGGCCCGGGTAGGGTGCGGCCGCGATCGCAAGAAGGTGCCGCGCCCGTCGGCCCTTGGCAGAACGCCGGATGCCTGTAGGGTTCGGCGCCGTACGCATCCGGGCGCGGCGCGTCCTGAGAACGGAATCCATGGCAGCGCGAAGCAAGAAAAGCGACGGCAAGACACCCACGGGCAAGCAGCTCGTGATCGTCGAGTCGCCGGCCAAGGGCAAGACCATTGGCAAGTTCCTGGGCGATGACTTCACAGTCCTCGCCTCGATCGGCCATGTCCGCGACCTGCCGTCCAAGCGAACCGAGCTGTCCGAGAAGGAGCGCGAGAACCCCCACAGCGCCTTGGGCGTGGACCTCGACGACGGCTTCCGCCCGATGTACGTCGTGCCCGCCGGCAAGAAGGAGCAGTTGCGCACGATCAAGGCCGCGCTGGCCGAAGCGCCGGTCCTCTGGCTCGCGACCGATGAGGACCGCGAGGGCGAGGCGATCTCATGGCACCTCTTGGAGGTGCTCAAGCCGACCGTCGAGGTCAAGCGGCTCGTCTTCCACGAAATCACCAAGCCGGCCATCGCGGAAGCGCTCGCGAATCCGCGCACGATCAACCAGAGCCTCGTGGACGCGCAGGAGTGCCGGCGCATCCTCGATCGCCTCTACGGCTACGCACTCTCGCCGGTGCTGTGGCGCAAGATCCGCCCCAAGCTCTCCGCGGGTCGCGTGCAGAGCGTCGCCCTCCGACTCCTGGTCGAACGCGAGCAGGAGCGCATGGCGTTCCGGTCAAGCGAGTACTGGGACGTAGACGGCGTGTTTGCCGCAGGCGGCGAGGCGTTCGACGTGACGTTGCAGCAGCTTGGCGACGATCGCGTCGCGAGCAGCCGCGACTTCGACTCCACCACGGGCGGATTCTCGGCCAAGGACGGTGTCCGGGTCTTGGACCAACCGGCGGCCCGCGCACTCGCGGCACGGCTGCTCGGCAAGGCCGGCGACGTCCAGAGCGTCGAGGAGAAGGCCTTCACGGATCGGCCCGCGCCGCCGTTCACCACGAGCACGCTCCAGCAGGAGGCCGGTCGCAAGCTGCGCTGGTCAGCCCGCCGGGCGATGGGTGTTGCCCAGCAGCTGTATGAAAACGGCTGCATCACGTACATGCGTACGGACTCGACCGCGCTCTCCTCGCAGGCCATCGATGCCGCGCGCGCCGAGATCAGCACGCGCTACGGCGCGTCGTTCCTGCCGGGCGCGCCGCGCACCTATAAGACCAACGTCAAGAACGCCCAGGAAGCGCACGAGGCGATTCGCCCCGCGGGCTCCAAGTTCCAGACGATCGAGGAAGTAGGGCGCGCGCTCGGGGGCGACGCGGGTCGCCTCTACGAGCTCATCTGGAAGCGCACGGTCGCCTCGCAGATGCCCGACGCCCAGGGCATGCGCCTGACGGTCCGCATTCGAGTCGAGGACGCGCTCTTCCGCGCCTCCGGCAAGAGCATCACGTTCGCCGGGTTCCGCCGCGCCTACGTGGAGGGATCGGACGATCCTGACGCCGAACTTGCCGATCAGGAGAAGATCCTGCCGGCTATGCGCGAGGGCCAGTCCATCGCGGTGAAGTCGCTCGAGGCCAAGGGCCACACGACGCAAGCGCCGGCGCGCTACACCGAGGCCAGCCTCGTGAAGGCGCTGGATCAGCGCGGCATCGGTCGCCCGAGCACGTGGGCGAGCATCATCCAGGTGTTGCTCGACCGTGAGTACGCGTTCCGCAAGAGCGGCCGCACGCTCGTGCCCAGCTTCACTGGCTTCGCCGTGGTTCGCATGCTGCGCGAGCACTTCGGGCACTTGCTCGACTACAGCTTCACAGCCGAGATGGAAGATCAGCTCGATGCCATCTCGCGCGGCGAACTCGACCGCGTGACCTACCTGCAGGGCTTCTACTCGGGCAACGGCAAGCCCGGCCTCAAGCAACTGGTAGCGGACGGCATGGAACAGGCCGACCCGCGCTCGGTGTGCAGCATCCCCCTCGGCCAAGCCGGCGGGAAGGACATCGAGGCCCGCGTCGGCAAGTTCGGCTTGTTCGTCTCAGACGGCGAACGCAACGCCTCGCTGCCCGAAGACACCATCCCCGACGAGCTGACAGCCGAACACGCGCTGGCGGCCATCGAAGCGAACGCGCGCGGACCGACACCGCTCGGAGACGATCCCGACACGGGCAAGCCCGTGTACGTCAAGCCGGGTCGGTTCGGCCCCTACGTCCAGCTGGGCGACCACGACGACGAGACGAACGAGAAGCCGAAGACAGCCAGCGTGCTTGAGGGCATGCAGCCTGAGAGCGTGGACCTGGCTCTGGCGCTGCGACTCCTGGAGCTGCCCCGCGACCTGGGCGCCCACCCGGAGGACGAGAAGCAGGAGCACGTGTTCGCCCACCTGGGGCGGTACGGCCCGTACGTCAAGTGGGGTAGCGAGTCGCGCTCGGTACCGGCGGGCACGAGCATTCTCGACATCGCGCTGCCGGCGGCCGTGGAGTTGCTCAAGCAACCCCGCAGGCGCCGCGGTCAGGCCGCGCCGGCGGCGGCGCTGCGGGAGCTGGGGGCGCACCCCGAGTCCGGAGCCACGCTCAAGATCCTCGAGGGGCGCTGGGGTCCGTACGTCACCGACGGCAGGGTCAACGCCAGCCTGCCCAAGTCCATGGAGCCCGAAGAGCTGAGCATCGCTGAGGCGGTGGAGTTGCTGGTCCGGCGCGCGGCGCGGATGAAGGCCAAGGGGCCGGCTCGCAAGAGCGCCGCGCCCAAGAAGAAGGCCTCCAAGAAGAAGGCCTCCAAGAAGAAGGCCTCGAAAAAGGCGGCAACGAAGAAGTCCGCCAAGAAGAAGAGCGCGAAGAAGAAGGCCGCCGAGAAGCCGCCCGCCGCGGCGGACGAGTAGGCCGGGCAGACCGGCTGAGGGGCGCACACCCGTCCCGTCCCGCCCGAGTGGCTCGCGGCGGCTGCTTCCACGCGCTGAAGCGCCGCCCAGCCGCTGCCGGGCCCTTCAACCTGCCCCCCATTTCTCCGGTGACGGTTCGGGAGCGGCTACTCTGGGCACCTGACACGACCGGGAGCAGCGCAGAGATGAAGATCGAGACGATTCCCCAGGAGGGGTACGAGAAGTTGGTGAAGTGCCAGGACCCCGAGAGCGGCCTACGCGCCGTGATCGCGGTGCACGACACCACGCTGGGCCCGGCCCTCGGCGGCTTGCGTATGTGGCCCTACGGCTCGTGGGATGACGCGATCTTCGACGTGCTGCGTTTGTCGAAGGGCATGACGTACAAGTCCGCCGTGGCCGACACCGGCCTGGGCGGCGGCAAGAGCGTCATCATTGGCAACTCCAAGACCGACAAGAGCGAGGCACTCTTCCGCGCCATGGGTCGCTTCGTTGACTCGCTCGGCGGCAAGTACATCACTGCCGAGGACGTGGGCACCTCCGTCGAGGACATGGTCAACGTCCGCAAGGAGACCAAGTACGTCACGGGGCTGCCCCTTGAGCTCGGCTCCAGCGGTGACCCGTCCCCGTGGACTGCCCTCGGCACGTTCCTCGGCATCAAGGCGTGCCTCGGCGAAGTCTTCGGCTCAGAGAGCTTCGAAGGCCGTACCGTGGCCATCCAGGGCTGCGGTCACGTTGGCGCGTTCCTGGCTGAGCACCTTGCGAAGGCCGGCGCCAAGCTGATCCTGGCCGACATTGCGCCTGAGCGCGCGCGCGCCGTGGCCGCCGCATCGGGTGGCACCGTGCGGGACGCCAGCAGCATCCTCGACGTGGAGTGCGACGTGCTGGCACCGTGCGCTCTCGGCGCCGTGGTCAACGACGAAACGCTGCCGAACTTCCGTACGAAGATCATTGCTGGCGCGGCCAACAACGTGCTGCTGCGCGAGGATCACGGCCTGCGTCTGAAGGAGGCCGGCATCCTCTACGCGCCCGACTACGTGATCAATGCCGGCGGCATCATCAACGTCTCCATCGAGGTCGAGGGCGCCTACGACGAGGCTCGCTCCCGCACCAAGGTCGAGAACATCTACGACGCGCTCAAGCGCATCTTCGAGATCTCCAAGGCCGAGGACATCCCCACCAACGGAGCGGCCAACCGCCTCGCCAAGGAGCGCCTCAGCCAGCCGGCTCGGTCGTAAGCGCTCACGTGTCCTGCCGAGCCGGGTGCGGCTT
>JAQBWE010000228.1 GCA_027625315.1 Planctomycetota bacterium | reverse complement strand
GCGTACGACCGCGGCACGCGCTTCGGCCTTCAGGCCGGCGCCCGCACGGAGTCGATCCTGGCCTCGCTCCCGCCGGAAGTGCACTGGCGCTACGACTGGCAGCCCGAGCCCGGCAGTCCCGAAGCCGCGCTGTACGAGCGGTTTCTGCCCGCCCGCGACTGGGTCTAGGCGGCCCTGCTACTTCGCCGCGAGCAGCGTGCCGAGGGCGGCTTCCATCTCGGCCACGTCGAACCCGCGCGGCCCGCGGGCACCGCGATAGGCGATCCGGCCATCCGCGCCGACGACGAACAGGCGATCGGGCATCGCGTTGTAGGCGCTGGCGACGGTGTCCTGCATGTCGTCCACCAGCACGGGCATCGTGAGTTTGAGGTCGGAGATGCAAGAGCCCGCGATCTCCTCGCGTTTGTCAAACGTCTTGGGCTGTGCGAGCTTCACCTTGTCGCTCGGCCTGGGTCCATCCTGCGGATGGGCCTCGCGGATGTAGATGAGATAGAAGTCCGCCTGCTTGCCATAGGTCTGGAAGACCCGCTCGAGTTGCTCCGCAACCCGACTGAAGGGACCTCACGTCCAGCTGCCGAAGATCAGCACCGTCGGCCGCTTGATGGCGCCCAGATCCACACGCGCCTCGAGTCCGCGCCGCTTCGCGCTCACTTTGGGCGCCGTGTCACCGACCATCGGCGCGCTGTCGCGCAACTCGCCGCCACCGATCGCCGCGTCCCACTCCTCGCGTTGCAGGCTGCCGTCTTCGTTCTCATCCGCCCGCTTCATGAATGCCGCCCACTCACTCGCGCTGATGACGCCATCCTTGTCGGTGTCGAGCGTCGCGAAGGGCAGGCCCGACGCCCGCGCCGGCTCGCGCGGTCCGGGTCGCGCGCCGCCCGAGCCCGGGGCGCGCGCGCCATCGGCCTCAGCCTGGGTGATGACCCCATCGCCATCACGGTCCATGCGCCGCCACGCCCGGTCGGGTCCTGAGAACTCAGCCCGCGTGATGCGGCCGTCGCCGTCCGCGTCGCCCTTCTTGAGACGCTTCCACGTCTCGCTCTCCGGCGGGTCCTCAGCCCACGCGAGCGTGGGCAGGCTGAGGAGGGTGAGGAGCGCCAACGCGCAGAGGACACTGAGGGAACGCAGGGCTTGCTGGAGGAACGGCATGGATCCTCATACCCCCCCGCCGGCCGGGGGTCGCGGGCAGCGTCTCAGTCCGGGTCCCCGGGCTCAGGGACCTCGCCATCGGATCGCGCGGGCTTGGGGCTCAGCCCGCGCCCGATGACCGTGCCGCCGAAGCGGTCCTTCAGAGCGTCCAGGGCTTGGTCGAGCCGCGCGTCGCGCACCCGGCCGGGCTCCGGGAAGAGCCCAAGTTGCTCGCCCCCGGGCTCCACGAGCTGCGAGGCGCCCATGCCGATGAGCCGCACCGGCTGGAAGCCGCGCCGGACCCAACGCGCGTACAGCGTGAACGCCGCCTCCATGAGCTCCGCGGTGCCGTCGCTCGCCACGCGCAGGGTCAGCGAGCGCGAAATGGTCTCGAACTGACCATAGCGAATCTTCAAGCCCACCGTGCGGGCCTTGAGGCCGGCACGCCGCAGCCGCCGGGCGACATCTTCAACTTGACCGCGCAGCACGTCGCGCACGTCCTCGGGGTCCTCAAGGTCAACCGGGAACGTGCGCTCCTGGCTGATGCTCTTCGCCCGCCCGTCGGGCACGACGACGCGCGTGTCTTGGCCGCGTGCAAGTCGCGCGAAGTGCGGCCCGCTGGAGCCGAACGCACGCTCCAGATCCGGCACTGACCATGCCCGCAGGTCGCCGATGGTGCGCACGCCCGCGGCGTGCAGTCGCTCCGCCGTGCGTGGACCCACGCCCCACAAGCGCTCCACGGGCAGCGGCGGCAGCACGCGGTCGATGTCTTCCTCCTCGATCACGGTGAGGCCATCAGGCTTCTCGAGATCAGACGCCAACTTGGCGAGGAACTTGTTCGGGGCGACCCCCACCGACGCGGTCAGCTGGAGATCCTCGCGCACGCGCGCCTTGAGCTTCCGCGCCACGGATACGGCGTCGCCCCAGAGGCGCTCGCAGCCGGTCACATCCAGGAACGCCTCGTCCACGCTCAGGGGTTCCACAAGCGGCGTCACGTCGCGCAGCAACTCGAAGAGCCGCTCAGAGACCGCGGCGTACTTGCGTCCGTCGGTGGGCAGCACCACCGCGTCCGGACACAGCCGCCGCGCGACTGCCATCGGCATCGCTGAGCGGCAGCCGAACGGCCGCGCTTCGTAGGACGCCGTGCTCACGACGCCCCGTCGGCCTGTGCCGCCGATGAGAACCGGCAGGCCGCGCAGCTCGGGCCGATCGCGCTGCTCGATGGCCGCGAAGAACGCGTCCATGTCGAGGTGCAGGATCCGGCGCGGGGCAGAACGCATCCATGCACTGTACGGGCCACCTACCCCCGGCCCCCGCCTCGCGGTCGATGGCCCAGGGGGTAGGATGCGCCCTTCCGCGCCCTGGAGCCCGCCCATGACCACCCCCCTGACGAGCTACGTGCAAGGCCGCTGGCACACCGGCTCCGGCAAGCCGGCCACGCTGTTCAACGCCACCACCGAAGAAGCGCTGGCGACCTGCGACAGCAGCGGCATCGACTTCGGCGCCGTGCTCGAGCACGCCCGCGCCGTCGGTGGTCCGGCCCTGCGGGCGCTGACGTTCGAAGAGCGCGGCCAGATGCTCAAGGCCCTCTCGGGTGCCATCCACGATCACCGCGAGGAGCTGCTCGACATCTCCGCCGCCAACGCAGGCACGACGCGCAAGGACGGCAAGTTCGACGTCGATGGCGCCACCGGCACGCTCGCGGCGTACTCCTACTTCGGCAAGGAGCTCGGCGCCCGTCGGTTCCTCGCCGATGGCGAGGGCATCCAGCTCGGCCGCACCGCGCGCTTCTGGGGCCAGCACATCGCCGTGCCGCGCCAAGGCGCCGCCGTGCACATCAACGCCTTCAACTTCCCGGCTTGGAACATGATGGAGAAGGCGGCGTGCGCGCTGCTCGCCGGCATGCCGGTCATCGAGAAGCCCGGCACGGCCACCGCCATGCTGGCGTGGCGCATCGCCCAGATCACGGTGGCGAGCGGCATCCTGCCCGAGGGCGCGTTCCAGTTCATCGCGGGCTCCACGGGCGACCTGCTCGACCGCATGGGTCCCCAGGACGTCCTGGCCTTCACGGGCTCTGCGTGGACGGCCAACAAGCTGCGCAGCAACGAGAACCTGCTCCGCAACAGCGTCCGGGCCAACATGGAGGCGGACTCGCTGAACGCGGCCGTACTCGCGCCGGATGTCGAGGTCGGCAGCGAGACGTGGCGCATGTTCCTGCGCAACGTCGTGCTCGACATGCAGCAGAAGACCGGCCAGAAGTGCACCGCCGTGCGGCGCGTGTTCATCCCCGCCACCCACGCGGAAGAGATCAAGGCCGAGCTGGTCGCGCTGCTGGGCGGGATCGTCACGGGCGATCCCACGCAGGACGCCACGACGATGGGCCCGCTCGCCAGCGCCGCGCAGCTGCGCGACGTGCGCGCGGGCATGGAGCGGCTGGCGGCCGCGGGCCGCATCCTGTGCGGCGGAGCCGACGCGGTGCATCCGAAGGGCTACTTCGTGGCGCCCACGCTGATCGAAGCCGGCTCGGCCGACACGGCCATCTTCCACCAGGAGGAAGTCTTCGGGCCCGTGGCGACGCTGCTCCCCTACGACGGCTCGGCCGCGTCCGCGACGGCGCTCGTCGCGCGCGGCGAGGGCAGCCTCGTGGGCAGCCTCTACAGCAACGACACCGCGTGGGTGGAAGAGACGGTGCTCGGCCTCGCGCCGTGGCACGGTCGGCTCTGGATCGGCAGCGACAAGATGGCCGAGCAGAGTCTGCCGCCCGGCATGGTGCTGCCGTCCATGATCCATGGCGGCCCCGGACGTGCGGGCGGTGGCGAGGAGCTGGGCGGCGTGCGTGGGCTCGCGTTCTACATGCAACGCACGGCGCTGCAGGGCTTCAAGGGCCAGGTGCACGGGTGCTTCGGGCCGCAGGAAGCCGCCGCCGCGAACTAACGCGCGTCGCCGGTCAGCGGATCTGCTCGACGGCGCGCGCACTGGCGGCGCGCACGACCTCGACTTCGTGTTCTGCCTCAGCCGCGGCCTCAAGCAACGGCAGCGCGATGGCTGAGCGCGGACCGATGTTGCCTAGGGCGCGGGCTGCCTTCCAGCGCACGTAGTCGTCGACGTCCTCGAAGCTGAGGACGAGGGCGCGCACGACGCCATCGTCTTGGGGCGCCAGGTCACCGAGGGCGTGCGCCGACCACTCGCGCACGCCGCGGTCCGGGTGCAGGAGCCCTTCGAGCAACCACGCTGTGGGCGGCTCCGCGGCCGCGATGCGCTTGAGTGCGCGCTCCACGGCGGCAGGCTTGGGCGAGGCGAACGTGACGCGCATGGCGTCGAGTTGCTCTTGGGTGAGTGCGACCGGAGCGGCGGGCGGGCTCGTCACTCCCGCACCCGGTTCATCGGGTCCGCAGCCGGCGAGGGCGCCCGCAAGAACCACGAGCGCAAGGAGCCGCGCGATCCCACCGGCGCTCATCGGTCTCTCCCTGGCGCGCTCAGCATGGTTCGTCCCGCGCTCCGATCCGCCAGTCCGGGCCGGGGGCCTGGATGGGGAGCGGAGGGTCCATGAGGAGGACGACGCGTGGGTTTCCACGCGAGGACGACGAAGGGGCGCGACCGCCCCCAGCCCAGGCCGCCGGCCCAGGCCCCCGGCCTAGTACATGGAGTAGGCGGTGCGAGAGACAACGCGGCGAGCCGCGTGGTTGAGCGCCGCCAGCTGGGCGGGGTTCGTGGTGGGCTCCCAGGTCTGGCCCTTGGCCTCGAACTGGTTGCGCACGCGCCGGATGTTCTCCTGCGCCTTCCGCACCTGCCCGGTGCGCTTGCGGTCGATCCGGATCTTCCGGTGCTTGTAGCCACCATTGCCAGCCATGTGCGCTCCTGAGCGATTGCGAAGCCCCTACCTGGGGCCGCACGATTCTGCCCGCAAGCCCGGCCGCGACAACTCCTGCCTGGGCCCGGATTACCGGTTCCATGCTGACCGCGCCGCCGAGGCCGCCCGAAGGCGCGCGTCGA
>JAQBWE010000227.1 GCA_027625315.1 Planctomycetota bacterium | reverse complement strand
CGGTGGAGGGAACTTCCGCCACCAACGGCACCCCCAAGGAGCCGCCCCTAAGTTGACGGCGCTGACTACCTCTTAGGGACCTCGATGGTTACGACAGTTGGGCGATCGCTGAGGACGACCACCCTGCCGGTCTTGGAGCGGAACCCATGGGAATCGACCTCGATCACGCCTGAATCTCCGGCGCCCACGAACATTCGCAACTCTGCTGTGGCGCCCACCTTGTTGACCGACCGGACCCGTTGGCCTCGCCACACGACTGTAGGGGAATGGAGTTCACTAGCCGGCGAACCGTTACGACCGGCCACGAACCGCACAATCAGCATGCCAGCGCCCGTCACGCGCATGGTCAAATCGGTGTCTAGAGGTTTGACGGGCTCCTGGGCGACCACGCTGCCCCACTTCGGCAGTCGGGTGTGTACCTCCACGAAGTACTCGCCCTGGACCGGCACGTCCTGAAGTTGGATCTCTCCGCGAGCGTCTAGGCTCAGTGCGCGCCCTCCCATCTCAAGGCCCCGTCGCTCCAGCACTACGGATCCGGGGAGGGCGCGTCCGTCCAGGGATGTCACAACCAGCCTGACGGTGCGTCGGCGAGACAGTCGAATGACGCCTAGATCCAAGACCGGCGAGCTCTGGTCAAGGCTCAACGGTCTTACTCCAACTACGTGTGGTCGGAAGGTCAGGTCCGTACGCATCACGAGCGCGGTCATGTCGGCGCTCACCCTCTCCAGGGTAAAACTCCCGTTGGTTCCAGTCCGCACAAATCGATCGGATGGAATGGTCCCCACGTCGACGCCCCAGTCAGCTACATATAGACCCTGTGCCGCACTGCCGTCATGCGCAACCACCGTACCGCGAATCGTGACGAGCCGTTGCAGGAGCACACTGAGCTTCAAGCTCGTGCCATTGCGCGCGACATCACAGTTCTTGATTGAAACTGGACTCGTCCCCTGTTGTGTCACCCGCACGACCGGCTGCCCAAACGTCGCAGCAGGTAGATGGCTGACTTGCAGGTGACCCTGAGCGTCAGTTTTCCCGACTACCCAGTAGTGAGACCCTAACTCGTCACGGTCCTGGTGATCTACGTCCACAAGCTCGACCTCAACTTCTGCGCCGAATACGCGCGTGCCGTTGGCCAAGCGTACAGAGACATGGATGTCTAGGGTTGCGATCAACTCCAATCGGATCTTCCCAGCGTTGGAGTGACCCTGCTGGATGACCCTCGAGCGCGAAACTCTGTTTCCGTGAGACGCCCAGATGCGCACCGGCTGGCTGCGGCTCCTGGCCTCTGGGGGCAACGAACTCGGGGAGAAACCAAAGCGCCCCTCAGTGTCAGCGGCTGAAGACGCGTACGATCCAGTTCCGCGATCAGTGACGTTCGGCTGCCACCAGTGAGCAACGTGGACGGTCGCCGCTGGGACTGGGCGATCCCTGCTATCGACGACAGTGCCTGAGAAAGCTGAGTCCGGCTCTCCATCAACGACTGACTTCACGGGCCAACTCGGCCCGCCCGCTAGGATCACAATCAGAGCCAGGGCACCGCAAACACGACTTATCCAAGGACGGGGAACTCTCATGGCGTAAGCATTTCCGCTGGCGAGCATCGCGCGGCGTGGCCCGATACGCCGCGTTGCCGGCGCCCGACCGCGGTCAACGCATGCACAACACTCCTCCTATGCGACACCTTCCTTGATGCCTATTGTACGCAGAACGTCTCTGTTCCACAGACAATCTCCCCGGTGGCTTCGGGGACAGCAAGGGCTGACGTCGCACCCGTCTGCACGTTCCTGAAGCTCACACGCGTGGTCTGTACCGTCCAGGCACCCCCCCAAGGCTTGGGGACCTCAATTGGGGTTCCCTGTGTCCCCTACGCTTTGGTGCCCGCCTTCCAGGTGGAAATGGGTGTTGATAAACGCCCTCTCCGAATCTCTAGGTAGCCGTGCTTGCACAGCGCGAGCTGCGTCGCTTTGCGGTCGATGGTCGCGTGTTGCGAGCACGTCGGCATCGTACCGGTTTCTGCCTTGAATGTCTGCACGGCATTTTTGATGGCACGGGCCCGAGTTGCCTGGAACGCCTCCCGCTCGCTTTGCGTCACCGGCGTCCGGCCGCGCAACGCCTCGGCCGGCGTCGGCCCGGTCGCGCCCCACGGCCGGGCGGTTGTGTTGGCCACCCGCAACGCGTCGTCGACATCCTCAGGCAGCCAGCACCCCGGGCGCCCGCGCAGGCGGGCTCGGTACTCCACGCGCGCCTTGAACGTGCCCCCGCTGCGCTCGCACGCCCCGTTGTATTGCGGCCAGTACGGCGGCGAGAACAACGGGGTCACGCCGTGCGCGGCCAAGAGCTCCGTGGTCTGGTGCGCGCGGAACGCACTGCCGTTGTCGCTCTTCAGCGCCAGCGGCGCCCCGAAGAGAAGGAAGAGACTCAGCAGTACGGCGCGCGCCGTACGGCCTCGCTCCCCGCGGCACGCAACCGCGGCCAGTTGCGCGCTGCTGCCCAGATCGCGCACCAAGAACAACCGATCCTGTTCCTGCCACAGCCCGGCGGCGGGCTTGGTGAAGTCCGTCGCCCACACGGCTCCGGCACGCAGCCACCGCAGCCGCTTCCGATACCAGCCGCGGCGGCGCGTGATGGCTCGCGTCAAGCGCCGTTTCATCTTCGCGAGAAATCGGTAGGGCACATCCGCAAACTGCGCACGCAGCGTCGGAACGCCCGCGTGCGGGCCGAGCTTCAGCATCGCCCGGATCAGCGTCTGGCGCCGCGCCCGTGGCACCTCATCCGGCGGCCGCCCCGGATCCTCGTACACCGGCTTGCCCTCCCGCACCCGCTGCTCCCAGCGTCGTACCGTGCGCTCGTCCACGCCGTACGCGCGCGCCACCGCGCGCCGAACCTCCGGCGTACCGCCGCCTTCCTCGCAAATGCGAACCGCCAGCAACCGCCGCTCGATCTCGCGGTGATTCTTCTCCTCGCGAATGCCCATCAGAACCCCCTTCCCGCAGCCTGCGCCACGCACCGCTCCCGCGCCGCGCTGCCGGCACCGCTCTCGGCGATCAACAACTGCGCACGCACGCGCTCGAGCTTGCGCTTGGATGCCTGCAGCGCCAGGCGCAACCGGCCTAAGCGCAGCGAGTCTCCGTCCACCCGCCGCCGGGGCCTGCCCGAGAGCCCGCTCTCCAGCGCATGCACCGCCGCCTCGAGCATCTGTCGCCGCAGATCCTGGAAGCGCGTGCGCCGAACACCTAGATGCTCGTAGCCCTCGCGCACGCTCCACTCGCCCGCCAACGTCAGGAACATCACCCGCGTGCGCTCGCGCGCCACCTCACTGGCTTGAGTCGACTCCACCAAGCGTTCCATCTCGCTGTGCCGTCCCATCCTCGACTCCTTCCTTCTCCTCCAAATCTCCGCGCCGAAGCGTCTCCAACACCGTCTTGCCGCGCACGCCACGCTTGGCGCTACGGCCCTTCGAGGATGCCTTCGGGCGCCGGGCCGAGGAAAGCCCCAAGCTCCGATTCGCCGCCCGAAGCAGCGATTGATGCCGCCGAAGATCCTTCTCCAACTGCTGCTTCTGGGCCTTCAGGCCCACAATCTCGCGCTGCGGCGTCTTCTGCATGCCGCGCTTGCGCGGCTCCAGGGCCTTGAGCATCCCCTGCAGCGCACGCACCTCGAGTTGGTAGTAGCGCGAGAGCGATACACCCAGAACCTCCGCCGCCTGCGAGGTGCCGATCTCGCCGGAGAGCGCCTCCAGGATGATCACCACGGACTTGCGGGCCGAGCCGCTGCCCGCCAACGACGTGATGCCCGCCGGCTTCGCCTTGCCCGCCATCACGCCTCCTCTCCGCTCGCGTCCCCAGGCTCAGCGTTCGGCTCAGGCGAGTCCTCCAGGCGCGCCAGATCCACCAGCACCTCATCGAGCACGCTCTCGCCCGGGCCCTCGGCTTCCTCCGCCCTCTGCCGTTTCCCCGGTGCCCGCAGGTTTACCTCCTCGCGCACGCCGTCGGCAGCGGTCAGCAACACCCGGTCTCCCTCGCTGTGCAGCGTCACTTGCTCGGTGCCGATGCGCCCGGTGAGGTAGAGCGGCTTGCGCGGCTCGCCGTGCAGCGCCATCTCCTTGGCGTTCTCCGCCACCCGCGCCTCAAGCGCCGCACGCACACCCGCCGACGCCTCGAAGTAGCGATCCGCCGGCACCAAACCATCCAGCCCCTGGTGCGTGCGCTGGAAGTTGTAGTAGCCGATGAAATGCGCGATGCGCGTGCGCGCCTCCTCCATGCCCCGGAAGATCGCCCCGTCCAGAAGTTCCCGGTAGAGCGTGCCCCAGAAGCGTTCGATCTTGCCCAGCGTTTGCGGCCGCCTCGGGCTCGACACAATCTGCTCGATGCCGCGCTTCTCGCACAACCGGCGGAACGTGCTCTTCCCGCGCCACGTGTGGTACTGCGCGCCGTTGTCGGTCAAAATTTCCGTGGGCGCGCCGAAGTTCGCAATCGACTGCTCGAAGGCCTCCCGCACCATGGCCCCCGACGCACTCGCGTGCAGCCCAAAGCCCACGATGAAGCGCGAGAAGTCATCGAGGAAGCACACCAGGTGCAGCCGCCGACGCTCGCGCTTGAGCATGAAGGTGAAAAGGTCGGTCTGCCACAGCTCGTTGGGACGCGTGCGCTCAAAGCGCTTCGCCTTGGCCGGGTTGCGCTGCGTGGGCACCGGCTCCACCTCGTAGCCCGCCTCCCGCAGCACGCGCTGCACCGCGCCGCCCGAGGCCTCCACGCCCTCCGTGCGGATCAGCATGTCGTGGATGCGGTCCTGGCCCCACGAGGGATGGGCTTCCTTCATCATCAGGATCGCCCGCTTCGTGGGCTCGGGCAGCTGGCTGCCCTTGCAGCCCCGCTTGTGGCCCAGCAGCCCCGCCGGACCCTCGTCTTCAAACCGGCGCCGCCAGGAGTACAGCGTCGCCGTCGACACGCCCACCAGCGGACTGAACTCCGTGGCCGTCAGCTTGCTGCGCAGCCAGCAGTCCAGCAGCAGCAGCCGCTGCTCGCCCGTGTACTCGCGCACGCTGGCGGTCTCCGGCTTGCCGGTGCGCGCCCGGCGCATCGCCGTACCTCGGGGTACGAAGGCGCCGCTGGCGGCCCGGTCACTGCGCTCGGCGC
>JAQBWE010000226.1 GCA_027625315.1 Planctomycetota bacterium | reverse complement strand
GAGAGGGTGGCGCCCGCTGCGCCGCCGCCCTCACGGGGCCGGCGCCGCCGCGGCCGCACGAGCGAGCCGCTGCCTACGCAGGTGCTCGAGCGCGTGCGGCGGGGCGACGAGCACATCAGCGCCCTCGACGACCTCGCCGAAGATGAGGTGCAGGAACTCGCGCGCCGCAATGGCGTCGAGCCTCGTGATGGCGAATCCAAGAGCGAGACGCTGGTTCGGTTGGTCAGCGAATCCGGGCCCGCGAGTCGAGACGAACCGCCCGCGGACCTCGTCGAGGCCGAAGGCCTGCTCGAGTTGCATCCCGACGGCTACGGCTTCCTGCGCCGCTCGGAGCGCAGTTACTCACAGCATCCGACGGACGTGTACGTGGCGACCGGCTTGGTGCGTAGATACGGCCTGCAGGCGGGACACTGGATCCTGGGCAACGCGCGCCGCCAGCGCCCGAACGAGCCCTTCCTCGCCTTGCACGACGTAGAAGAGGTCAATCACGAGGCACCTGAGAAGCTCCAGGACCTCACGCCGTTTGACAAGCTCACGGTCGTGTACCCCGACCAGCGACTGCCGCTGGAGACGACGCGCGCCGACATCGAAATGCGCGTGATGGATCTGTTCTGTCCGCTCGGCCGCGGCCAGCGAGGGCTGATCGTTGCCCCGCCGCGGACGGGCAAGACGATCATGCTCACGAAGATCGCCGACGCCGTGGCCCAGAACAGCCCGGACGTGGACATCGTGGTCCTGCTCATCGACGAGCGTCCCGAAGAGGTGACGAACATGCGTCGCTCCGTGCGCGGCGAGGTCGTCGCGTCGACGTTTGACCGGCCGGCGAGCAACCACGTGCGCGTGGCCGAGCTCGTCATGGAAAAGGTCAAGCGCATGGTGGAGTTCGGCCGCCATGTCGTGCTGCTGCTCGACTCGATCACGCGCATGGGGCGCGCCTACAACAACCAGACCGGCGGCAGCGGCCGAATCCTCTCTGGCGGTTTGGACGCCAAGGCGCTCACGAAGCCCAAGCGATTCTTTGGTTCGGCGCGCAACGTGGAAGACGGCGGCAGCCTGACCATCATCGCTACGGCACTCGTGGACACCGGCAGCCGCATGGACGAGGTGATCTTCGAGGAGTTCAAGGGCACGGGCAACATGGAGTTGGTGCTCTCACGCGACATGGCCAACGCGCGCGTCTGGCCGGCGATCGACGTGCCCGCCTCGGGCACGCGCAACGAAGACCTGCTCCTTCATCCGGATGAGCTGCGGCGTGTGACGCTGCTGCGACGCGGCGTCACGGGTCAGGATCCGCAGGCGGTGATGGTCACGCTGCGCGACAAACTGAAGGAATGCACCTCGAACGCCGAGTTCTTGATGCAGCTCGGGTAGGACTCAGCGTGCGGCGTACGCCGCGCGGAATCGCAGCACGCGCCGCACATAGCGGCGCGTCTCGGGAAACCCCTCGCGCTCGATGACCCCGAGCGCGTCGGTATCCGGCGCGGCGGCGCGCCAGCGCAGCACGCGGGTCGGGCCCGCGTTGTAGGCGGCCAGAGCAAACGCGAGCTCGCCGTCGAACCGGGCGAGCAGACGCGCCAGATAGGCACAACCGAGTTCCAGGTTGAGCTCCGGCTCCCGCAGGCGCTCGTCCGTGTAGTCAGCCGTGCCCCGCCGCACCGCTTCCTCACGCGCGGTCTCGGGCATGAGCTGCATCAGACCGACCGCCCCGGCCGTGCTGGTCACACCGGCGCGGCCACCGCTCTCGGCGGCCACGACGGCGCGTACCAGCGCGGGCTCCAGCCCTGCCGCCGCGGCCGCGTGATCGATCAGCGAGGCGTGGTCCTCCAGCGCCGGCGGACGCAGGGCCTGCGAGCGACCCAGCCACGACCCCACAATCAGCGCGGCGACGAGCAGGAGCGCGGCGACGAGCGGTCGCACGCCGCGGGGCGCGCTCACTTGTCGGGGCTGCCTGCGGCGGCTCCGCTGCGGATGCGCTCAAGCCAGCGGGACCACTGATCGGCCGCCTGATCCGCCTCCGACTGGGACGTGCCACGGTCCACGTTGCCGAAGTCGCGACTCGTGAGGCGCCGTAGCGCCACGGCAGCATTGCGGCGCAGGAGCGGATCCGCGTCACGCAGGATGCGAATGAGCAGCGGCAGTGCCCCGACGTCCTGCTCGCCTTCCACGTAGGGACCGAGCGGACCGGTGTCGTACTCCTTGCGCTTCAGGGCTTCGCGGAACCAGTGGCGGTCCGTGAGTCCCTTGATGCGCGGATCCTCGTACCACTCCTCGTAGCGCTGCGCGAGCGCGGTGTAGCCGCTCTCGTCAAACCGCACGGACGTGAGGTTCTCGAGCGCCATGCGCGCTTGGTCGCGTTGAGCGCCCATGCCCTTGCGCAGCAGCTGGAGCAGGAACGGGAAGGCTTCGCTCATGTTGTGGTCGGCAGCGCGCAGGGCGGCGGCCGCTTGGACTGCACTGCTGCGATCACCGAGATAGCGGCGCAGCATGACGGGCACGATTTCGGACTTGAAGCGCCCGAGCACGTCCACGAGACGCGCCCGCCGTTCAGCATCCGGCTCACCGCCCGTGAGGTGCTCGATGATCGAGAAGCGGGCCTCATCGGTCCCTAGTTCCGCCAGCACGCGACCGGCCGACTCCCGCACCTCTTCGTCGCGGTCGTTGAGCAGGTAGTACCGCAGCAGCCGGATGGAGTCCTTGTGGTTGGTGCGAGCCATGGACTCGAGTGCGGCGGCCCGCAGCGCGGCAGATCGGCCGTCGCTGCGCTCCTCGGCCATGACGCGCGTGAGCATCTGATGCGCGCCCTGGCCCGGGATGTAGCCCAGTGCTCGGGTGACCTCGAGCTTCACGTTGAAGTCGCCGCCTCGGTAGAGGTCTTCAAGCTTCTGGACAACCGTACCGTCGCCCAGGTAGCCGAGCGCCAGCAGGGCACGCACGGAGACGGTGGGGTCGTCGTCAAGACTCAACACCTCGAGCCCGGGCCGCAGTCGATCGTTCGCCGCCAGGCGATCCTCGGGTGTCATGACCCGCGCAGCTTCGCTCTCAACGAACAGGCGAGCCGCGTGAGACGCCGCGGCGCGGACCGCGGGCCGCTCGTCGGCGAAGGCCTGCCGGATTCGCTCGACGCCGCTGTCCAACAAGAGCTGCGCAAGGATCAGCTGCGCGTCGGTCTCCCGTCGCGGCGCCAGCGCCTCGATGAGCGGATCGCGCATGTCTTGCCGCGACTGCATCACGACCCACGTGACCGCTTCGGCCTCGAGCCGACCGAAGGCCTGACCCTGCGTGAGCTGGGTGAGCAGCTGCTTGGACTCGGACGCCGTGAGCCGCGCCTCGATGTGCTGCAGTCGGGCCAACGCCTCGGCGCGCGCGAGATCGTCGGGCAGGTCGTCGTAGGCGTACACGATCGCCGCCTGGAGCATCGCCGTGCGTTCGGCAGGCGAGGCCTGCGCAAACGACTCGACGTTGGTCTTCCAGAAGGTCAGCGCATCAGCCCACTGATCGGTGTCGCGGTAGCGCTGCCAGACGTTGGCGTCGGCCAGCGCGTCCATGCGCATCTTCAACCGCTGGAACTGCTGACGGTTGCCAAGGCGCTCGATCTCGCCGGCTCCCACCACGTCGGAGCTGACCGTCATGCGCTTGCGCTGGTTCATGACACCCAGCGTGACGGAGACGTGCTCGCCCGAGCGGGCTCCGCCGCTCTCGGAGTGCGAAAACAGACCCTCCGCGTCGAGGAAGGCCACGAGGCCCTCGAAGACCCGCCGCTCGAGCAGCAGGGCCGCCTTGCGCTCGGCACCACCCTCGGCCACGAACTCGGCGCTCGCGCGGCGGCCGTTGGCGTCCACGGACTCAAAGAGGACGTAGGCCTGCGCGACGTCGGCCGGATCCAGCTTCTGCAGCGGCCGGCGGGCGCGGAACGTGGCGCGCGAGTCGCGCCACCACTGAGCCCACGCGACGGCTGTGTCGGGCAGGTCGCGGCCCGCCAAGCGGCGCAGCGCGGCGAAGGCGCTCGGCGAGAAGCTGCCGAAGTCCCGGAAGTGGGAACCACCCAGGGTGTTGATGATCGTGTCCACGACGCGCCCGTCGAGCAGGACGGCAACGTTCGGGTCGCGCGACTCGAGCGCGCCGTAGGCGAGCCCGATGGCCGCCGTGCCGCGCGAGAACGCCTCGGGGTGGAGCAGTCCCCGGCGCCCCGTCATCTCGGCCACCGTGGCCTCTTCGATGGGGTTGCTCGTCTGCGCCCGGGCCATCTCGACCAGCGCGAGGATCGCGTAGCCGCGCTCGCGAGCGCCGGCCTCCTGCGCCAGGGCATTCAGGCGGCGGATCATGGCGTCGGTGTTGCGCTGGGCGAGCAAGCGCGCGCCCTCATAGGCCACGGCCGCGTCGAGGTCCGAGAGTGCTTGGACAAGGCGCTCATCGGCGTCGGGAACCCGGGCGGGTACGAGCAAGCGCAACCCGGCGATGCGAACGTGTGCCTTGTCCGCGTCGAGCAGATTCAAGATGCGGTCTTGGTCGTCCTCTGACACGCGCGTCGCCAAGTACTCGGCGGCCTTGTCGCGGAACACCGGCTTCGTTGACAGCGTGAGGAAGCTAATCAACCAACGCCGCGTGACATCGGCATCCAAGCCGTAGGCCGCCTCGAAGAACACGCTCGCACGACTGGCGTTGGGACGCTGCGCGGCGGCGCGCAGGATCATCGGCACGTGAGCGGGCTCCCCGATCTTGCCGAGGACCCACGCGGCGCCCGCCTGCAACTTGTCATCGCCGCCGTCGAGCAGCTGCACGAGAGTCGGAATGACCTCGGTGCCGCGCAAGAACAGGCGCTCCGCCGCGCGCATCGCCACGCGATCCGGCCAACTGACGAGCTCGGCGATGTCGGGATCTGTCGAGCTCGCCGACGAGGGTGCGCGCGCACCCCCGGCAGTACCAGGCTGGGTCGGCGTCGCGCCCGGCTCGTCGGGCCCGAAGTCGAAGCCCTTGCGCGCCTTCTCGTCATCGTCTGCACGGGCAGGCGCGAGGAGCCCACCGAACGCGCAGCCCGCGCACAGAAGGAAGGTGAGGACGGGGCGGGCGAGGGGTAGCCGATGCATGCGTAGATCCCGGGAAACGCCAGCATCTTCACGGGAACGGGTCACTCGCGGGTCATCCGGG
>JAQBWE010000225.1 GCA_027625315.1 Planctomycetota bacterium | reverse complement strand
CCGGCCGCGAGGCGGGGTCGCGCGCCAGCAACACGGCGCGGCGGCGAGCGCGCGCCGCCCGCCAGGGCGCGAGGACTTCCGGCGTTTCCGCACTGACGGCCTCGAGGTCCTCGAGATCGTCTAGGTGGCCCAAGGCCGCGTCGAGATCGCCCGCGCCGACGGCGAGATCGCAGAGCAGCAAGCACGCGCGCCGGCCAGCCGGCAGACCAAGGAACCGATCGGCGAGCGCGCGCAGGACCACGGGCTGCCGCCGCGTGGAGGCGTCCGCGAGCATCGCCTCAGCGGTTCCACCGAACTCCCGCGCGTACGCCTCGAGTCCGGGCGCGCCCAGGGCCTGAATGCGATGCCGAGCGACGATCCACGCGCCCTCGTACACCGCGGTGCCGTTCACGGCGGCCACGTACGGCGCGGCGTCGTTCGGAGCCTCGCGACTGGCCTTCTGATCGATGATCGGCTGCAGCGTGCGCACGACGGCCGTGAAGTCGCCCACAGCTTCGGCGACCTCCGCGGCCGCAAAGGCGCGTACGACCCACTCGGCGTCGTCGTGGAGGTGGGAGAAGTTCTTCTGCGGCGTCGGCCCGAAGGGGCGCTCCTCACCGTCGCGCGCGAAGCCCGGTCCGGCCGCGAGGCCGATCAGCAGGACGAAGGCGAGGCCGCGGCGCACCATGGGTGCGGATCATCGCATGGGGGGCACCGCTGCGGGGGAGGGTTCCACGCCGTCGGCCGCCGCTGCGCGCTGCTCAAGCCGCTGGTCCCGGGTCTCCAGGTAGCTGGCGCCGCGGTGGAGGAGATCACGCGTGGAGCGGGTCCGGGCGTAGTGCGCCGACGTGCCCTCGCGCACCTCACGCTGGAGCCGCTCGATCTCCACCTCCACGGCGCGCGTCTCCAGCCGGTCGCGCGGGGCATCCAGCCGCTCCTGGGCCCGAACGGCTGGCAGGGTGCAGAGGGCCAGCACGGCCAAGCCGAGAGCGCCGAGCAGGGGTGCCGTGGCGGGCAGCCCGCGCTCCGGCGGGGCGTCCGGAACCGGCCGGCTCTTACGCACGCATGACCCCACGGACGCCGGCCGGCAGCCCGTAGGCGGGCGGGGCGCCGGTCGCCGCCTCGATGGCGGCCTCGATTCGCAGGAGGCGATTGTACTTCGCGGTGCGCTCAGCCCGACAGGGGGCGCCCGTCTTGATCTGACCAGTGCCCAGGGCCACGGCGAGATCGGCGATCGTCGTGTCTTCCGTCTCGCCGGAGCGATGGCTCATGACGGCCGCAAACCCGCCGTCATAGGCCGTCTGCACGCAGCGCAGGGTGTCGGAGAGGGTGCCGACCTGGTTGGGCTTGATGAGCACGGCGTTGCCAGCGCCCTCCGCGATGCCCCGGGCCACGCGCGCCGGATGGGTCACGAAGAGGTCGTCGCCGACGAGTTGCGTGCGGTCGCCGAGCATCTCCGTCATCTGCTTCCAGCCGCTCCAGTCGTCCTCGTCGAGCCCGTCCTCGATGCTGTAGATCGGATAGCGGGCGGTCCAGGCTGCGTAGAGATGAAGGAGGCGTTCCCCGGGCACCGGCGTTCCTTCCCAGGTGTAGCCCGCCGGACCGCAGAACTCAGTCGCCGCCACATCCAGGGCGAGCTGGATCTGCTCCCCGGGCCGGTAGCCGGCTCGTTCGATCGCGCGGGCGACGAGTTCCACCGCGGCTTCGTTGCTCGCGACGCGCGGCGCGAAGCCGCCCTCATCACCCACCGCGGTCGAGAGCCCGCGCTCGGTCAGCAGCGCGCGGAGCGCGTGATAGGTCTCCACCCCGGCGCGAAGCGCGTCGCCAAAGCGCTCAAAGCCCGTCGGCGCGAGCATGATCTCCTGCACATCGAGGCCGTTGTCGGCATGCGCCCCGCCGTTGAGCACGTTGAGCATCGGCACCGGCATGTGCGGCTCGGTGCGCCCGAAGCGCGTCATGATGAAGCGCCAGAGCGGTTCGTTGCACGCGGCCGCGCCCGCGCGCGCCGCCGCGAGACTCACCCCAAGCACGGCGTTGGCGCCGAGCGCGGAGAACGTGGCCGTGCCGTCGGCAGCGCGCAGCGCTTCGTCCACGAGCGCGGGATCGGTCGCGTCCAACCCGCGCACGGCCTCCGCCAACGGCCCCGACGCATTCGCGACGGCGCGGCGTACGCCTCGACCGAGGTAGCGCGGACCGCCGTCGCGCAGCTCGAGTGCCTCGTGGGCGCCGGTGCTCGCCCCGCTCGGGACGCGGGTCGTGCCCGTCGCTCCGCCTGCAAGTCGAACTTCGACTTCCAGCGTGGGGTTGCCCCGCGAATCGAGGATCTCGTAGGCTGCGACGTCAACGATCGCGCTGCTTTGCGACATGGTCATGCTGGGCTCCCGACGGGCGCAAGATAGCGCGCAGGCCGGTCGGCCGGCAGGGGAGGTCACGGCGCCCCTCCAGCCGGGCGCCGTGGGCCGAAGGGCGCGCACCAAGGGCGTGCGGCTACGATGAAGGCGATGCGCCTGCGCACCCTGCCCCCCTCGAACCGCAATCCGCGCCGCCGCCGGATCCTCCGGACGGTGCAGGTCCTGCCGACGCTCATGACCGCCGGCAATCTCATGGCGGGCCTGCTCGCGTGCGCCTACATGATCGATGCGGGCGCCGTCCTCGGCACGCCCCAGGCTGGCGAGATCGAGTCGTACTTCACCAAGGCGGCGTGGCTCATCTTCCTCGGCATGTTCCTCGATGGGCTCGACGGCCGCGTCGCACGCATGACGCGCTCCACGTCAGCCTTTGGCGCGCAGCTCGACAGCCTGGCAGACGTCGTCACGTTCGGCGTCGCTCCCGCGCTCGTGGCCAAGACCCTCTTCGGCGTCACGTTTCCCGATGTGTCGAGCCGCATCCTGTTCGTCGTGTGCCTCATCTACACGATGGGCGCCGCCCTGCGACTGGCGCGCTACAACGTCGAATCTGAGCGCCTGAGCCGGGAAGGCACGCCGCACGTGACGCGCGTGTTCCGCGGTCTACCGAGCCCCGCTGCGGCCGGTGTGCTTGCGGCCCTGCTGCTGCTGCGCGGCGAGTATGCCGCCCCGGCGGTCCTGCGCTGGACGGAGTGGGCCATCCTGCTCGCCACGCCCGTACTGGGGCTGCTGATGATCAGCCGCATGCCGTTCTCGCACGTGATGAACCGCTACTTCGACCGCGAGCGCGCTGGCCCGCTCACGGTCGTGATCCTGCTCGTGCTGCTCTATCTCGTGGTGGTGCACTTCATCGAGACCGTCGCCGGACTGTTCGTGCTGTACGCGCTCTCGGGTCCCGTGCTCACGCTCACGCATCGCCTGTTCGGGTTCCCCGCTTTCGTCGTGCACGAAGATCACGACGAGGACGAAGCCGAGGACGAGCTCGCGGCCGACGCCGCCGAGCACGCGCTGGACCTCCGCGGCGGCTCCGAGCCGGACCCCCTGGACGACGAGCCGCAGGGTACGGGCACGGATCTCGGCCGGTGAGGGGAGCGCGCGCTTTCGTCGGCCTCGGGTCGAACGAGGGCGATGCCTACGGCCATCTGACGGCGGCGTTTGCGGCGCTCGACGAGGGCGCCGTGCGCGTGGCGGGCGCGGGTCGCTTGGTTTGGAGCCCGTACGTCGGAGCCCCGCGCGGGGTCCTGCCGCCCCGGGTGCTCAACACGGTGGCTGAAGTGCGCACGGAGCTGGAGCCGGAGGCGCTCCACGCGCGCCTGAGCGAGATCGAGCAGGCCCGGGGCCGCGTGCGCGACGGGCGGCACACGCGCGCGCTGGACCTCGACCTCCTGGCCTACGACGACGTTGTCTGTGTGACCGACGAATTGACGCTCCCGCATCCGCGGGCGCGCCAGCGTGCCTTTGTGCTCGCGCCATGGACCGAGGTTGCGCCCCGCTACGTGCTGCCGGGTAGCGCGCACACGATCGTCGAACACGCCACGGCCCTCCTGCGCGACGACCCGGCTCAGGACGGCGCGCTGCGAGTCGCCACGGCGCCTCCGTTTGCCGATCGCGCCGCGCCGTGCACGCGGCTGACCGACCGTGAGTCCCTGGCGCGCTGGCGTGACGGATGCCGCGGCACGGTGGGGGTCGTCATGACCATGGGCGCGCTGCACGCCGGTCACGCGGCGCTCGTGCAACGCGCCGCTGCCGAATGCGACCACGTGCTCGCGACCGTGTTTGTGAATCCCACGCAGTTTGGCGAGGGCGAGGATCTCGCGCGCTACCCGCGGACGCTCGACGACGACATCGCTCTGCTGGCGCGGCACGGCGCCGACGCCGTGTACGTCCCCTCCGCCGACGACATGTATCCGGATGGACTTGCGACGACGTGGGAACCCAGCGGCGCCGCCCTGGGCTTCGAGGGCGCACTGCGGCCCGGACACTTCGCGGGCGTCGTCACGGTCGTCACCGAACTCTGGCGGCGCACGCGGGCGGATCGTAGTTACTTCGGCCGCAAGGACGCCCAGCAGCTCGCGGTCCTTGCGCAGGTGCGTGCGGAGCGCGCTCTACCCGTCGAGATCGTGGCGTGTCCCATCGTGCGCGCGGAAGATGAACTCGCGCTGTCATCTCGCAATCGCTATCTCGATGGCTCCACGCGCCTGATCGCGCGCGAGTTCGCGCTTGCACTGCGCGGCCTCGGCGCGCTGGCAGCGCGGGGGCGCGACCTAGACGGCGTGCCCATGCCGTTCGAGCCGGCGCGCGACCTCGCCGCGGTCCGCGCGCACTTAGCCGGCCGCGGCTTCGGCGTCGACTACCTCGAACTCGTGGATCCCGACACGCTGGCTCCGTGCACCGAACTGGATCGGCCGCGACTCGTCATCGGGGCCGCGCGCCTTGGCGGTGTGCGGCTGCTCGACAATCGCTGGTTGGCGCCGCCCGCGGCCGAGGCACCGTGATGCGCTGGCGCGCGGCAGTCCTCGCTTGTCTGGTGGCCCTGGCGTTCACCACGTCGCCTGCAGAGGCCGAAGACATCGCGCCCGCCGCCCAACAGGCGTTCTTGCGCACGCGGGACGCGGCGGCGCTCCTGGCCACCATGCAGGACACCGGCGGTGGCGGGGCGTGGCGGGGACTCGTTTGGCTCGCGGCCGATCGGCTGCCGCCGACGCCCACGCCGGGCGCGACGGGCGTCGAGGCCATGGCCGAGGTCGTGCTGGCGCTGCGCGGCGTGGATCTCACCGGCGCCGAGTCCGCGCAGCGGCGGGCCCGCGAGGGCGGGGGG